>JANMYC010001076.1:0-3831 GCA_031381715.1 Saprospiraceae bacterium | reverse complement strand
TTTTGTTGCTCGAAGATGCCCAAAACAATCTAACAATTACCGATAAAACCCTCAAACCGATTGCTAAAATCAAGAGTTTTAAATACAGTGCTTTGGAAGTTTTTACGCACTACGTCTGGACACAAACCGATACAACTAACGAATACGGTTTCACCTGTTATAACGAAAAAGGCATGAAAACGGGAACAATTGAAGCTGAAAAATGGGGCAAATCTACTTACGGTCACGTACCTTTTATGCAAAAAGGAAAATGGGGTTTGGCAACCGAAAGTGGTAAAATCGTCATAAAACCGACTTTTACCTTCAAAGAAGATAATATTCCCGATGTCAATAAAGGATATTGGTGCATTCCTAAACCGATTATTGATGACAATATGCAATTTGATTTCTATAATTTTCAAGGAAAATTAGTAATGAGCACCACTGCCGAAAAAGACGGTTGGGATTATATTATTCCGCAGGAAACGGTATTTTATTATTATAGATTGAATTAAAAATCTGCTCCTCAGTATTAGAGCACCCAAGTAGTTAGGCGTAAAACAAAAAATAATCTACCCAACTCAGTCATTCTATTTCCTTTATTACGCCTTAAATAGATGACTATTCTACAAGAAATTTACCTTTCCTAAAGAAAATATAATAACTAACCTGTCTGCCGACAAAGGCAGGTTTGGGTAGATTATTTTTTGTTTTACGCCTTACAATTCCTTACCCCCTCAGTATCCAGCGAGTTATGGTTTGGGGAATGATTTTCCGATAGGGGTGGTGAAGGAATTAAGCTATTTTTTAAACTCAATTTTTCGATAAATCATACCCATATCAATGCTACAATCTACGGATTTGAGCATTACTTTTTCAGATAGTTTAGTGTAGGTATGTTCACGCCAAAGACTGGGTTCTTCTTGAAAGCGGGTTTCGACATAGCATTTTTTCTGGTCTATTAAAACATATTCCTTAAAAGATGCCAATGTTTTGTATTCATCGAATTTGGTTGTGCGGTCGTATTTGCCTGTACTGCGAGACAAAACTTCAACAATTAAGACAGGATTGATTAACAAAACCTCGTTGTTGTCAAAGTATTTAGGTGTTTCACATACGACTAAAACATCTGGGTAAAGGCTAAAATTGAGTTGAGGTAAATAGACTAATTGTTGATTATTCATCACAAAATAGTCTTTGTCTTGTGCCATAAAAACAACATTTAGTGCAGTTGTCATATTGGCAGTAATAATATTGTGTGGTCCTCTTGCCATAGGTAGTTTTTTGATAATGCCATTATAGTATTCATGCAGTTCATTAGAGCGTTCTTCCTTACGCAAATATTCTGCAAGAGTGTAAAGACGTGGCTCTTTTTCAATGGGTAGCACGACTAATGGATTGGTAGAAATGTTAGAATCGTCGAACATGATATAGAATTTTAGACAAATTTAAGTTAAATCTTTAAAAAATGAAAAAATATAACTTTTAAGATATTTAATCTCTCTAACAGGGGCATAGATATGAAAATGGCTTTAACTTCGAAGTAGTGAAACAACAGGCATATTAAAAGAGTAAAATAGGTATAATCATTAGTCCTTCCTTGTATCCTTTCTTTTCATTTCTATCAATCCTAAATTTTATGATAAAAAGATGTTTGTACATCGCCCTGTTGCTCGTTTTCGCCTTCGTGAAATCTGTTGCTCAAGCGCCTGAATTATGCGTGCCGTCTACTCACGAAGCGTATGAATTTGCCTTTTCCAACGATGATAAAATGATGTTCTCATTGGCGCACAATGAATTGAAAGTATGGCTAACTGAGGGGACTTTTCTTTTAAAAACGATACCGATTATGGGTACGGATTCAATGGAAAAAATAGATTTGTATGTTGGTTCGGATAATAAAAAACTCATTTTACAACTCAATGGGACGATTCGAAAACTGAATTTGCAGACCTTAGAAATGGATAAAACGGTTTTTAAAATTGCGGCTCCAAAATTTACGGGTTGGAGTAAAAATGGTAAGTCTTTATATTATTCTATTATTGATGAAAAGACTGATGAAGCCAATATTTTTAAAATAAACGTAGAAACGGGCGTAATTGTCAAGGTTTTTCATTTAAACAAAGAAAATGCGGAACATTTGGGTGGCGATATTTCAATCAGCAGCGATGAGTCTCTGTTGGTTTCAGGAAGTGGTTTAGGTGGCATTTTATTGGATTTAAAAACCAGTAAAATATTGCGTGTTTTTGATAGCTCGAAAAGGGTGCTTTTTATTAATGATGCGGGCAATTTGATTGTGAGTAATCTGACCTCAAAAGGAGATGATGAGGTTGACAAATTAGAAGAAATTGAACCTCGTACAATGAAAATAGTGCGGTCAACAAATGTAATTTTAAAGAAAAGTGATATTCCTGAATATGATGCGAATATTTCGATTTCTCACAACAACCACGATAGGGTGATGTATGAATACAACCATCGTTTTTACATTATCAATTTGACAAATTCTATTCAAAGTAAAAGACAAGAAGTTAAGTTTGAAAATGATGGATTTAAGCTGCATCAAGCGCTGATTGGTGGTGATATGATTGTGGATACACGGAGTTTTTCAAGTTTTCAATCAGGTGATGCCTTCATTTCTGCGGGTGGAAAATTCGCTTTCTGGGTTGATTTTATGACGGGTTTTAAAATCGAAAATGCTAAAAAAGCCTACCAATTTGGCATTTTACCGTATCAACCTTTTATGCTCAGTGATTTGAGTCATGGAGATGAATTAGCTGTATTGGCAGGTGATAGGATTACATATTTTGGACCCCGAGACGTGACTTTTAAGCAATTGCCAAAGAGTAAAACTGCTAATTTTACGTCGAGCTATCGCTATTTAGCGAGTCAAAATAGGCTTTTTATGAATGCTGTTCGATTCAATGAAAATGAAGAACTTAACATCCCGTATGTCTATGATTTAAAAAATGATACAAGCCAATTTAAGCAATTGGCAATGCCCGATAAAGAATCGTATGCTGTGAGTGCGATGCGTGAATATGACTCTTTGAATATGATTGTGATGGTTACCAATGACCGATTTTTCACGATGGATACACGTTCGCTCAAAATCAAAACGGAGGTGCTTTTTGGAAACGATTACTTATTCACGAAAAGTAATTTATTTTATTTAAGGCAATCCAATGACAACCACGCTTTTGCTTTGTCAAATGATAAAACCAAATTGATAATTTCTTTAGGGAAAGAAGATGATACAAATGTGGTTGCGTGCTATAGTTTAGTGAATAAAACCCTTATTTGGAAGTATGAATCAAGCAATTTGCTCTCCAATCCTGTTTATATTGAGGAACGAAATCCCGCAACTGGCGGGACTGAGGGGGGTAAAAAAGTGCGGTTTTTTAATGATAAAAATGCTTGTATCACGTTGGATGCTTTGACGGGTAAAATGCTGTCATCCACACTACTTATTCCTAATGCTTCGGAAGCCAGTTTTTTCTCGCCAACTCAAAAATATGTTTTGAACGTTTTGGAAGATAAAAAATCGGATGTGAGCGATATTTTGAACTATGAAGTGTATGGTGTGGCGACTAAAAAATTGGTAATTTCATTGCCGCCTCAACGGATGCCTTATATCGGAGCTATTTTTATGTCAAATGACAGATATTTGCTGACGCAAGATGAAGATATGAAATTGTGGGATTTGGCGACTGGAAAATTAGTTGCTCATATCATCACTTTTCACAATAGTAAAGACTGGATTTTGCTCACGCCCGATGGTCGTTTTGATGGTTCAAAAGATGGTTTGAAGCAATTATATTATTTAAAAGGGCAGGAAATTATCCCGCTCGA
>JANMYC010001059.1:0-2337 GCA_031381715.1 Saprospiraceae bacterium | reverse complement strand
GCTTCGCTTGGATTATAAATTGGGTAAAAAATGGGTTTTAAGAGCCAATGATGAATTGATGTATCACCACGATGATTTTGATCAAAACCGCATTTATGGTAGCTTGGAATATAAATTTAATAAAGGTTTATCGCTTGAAATAGGTTATTTAAAAGTCTATCAAAAGCGTGCGAATAATAAGGGATATTTTGATAGAGATAATTTGAGGGTGACGGTTTATAAGGATTTTTAAGTTAAGTAGAATATTCTTGAATGCCCTTGATAAGTTCTTTGAGCTGATTGATAACAAATTCTTCTGTTTTATCTAATTTAGCCAACATTATTTTAATAAAGCCACTTTTATAGGGCATATCAATTTGTTGTTGAATAATTCGAATAAGCTGTTTTTGCATATCAGGCGTTGAGGATGTAATATTTTTAATTTTTCTTCCGATAGTCCTCGCGCTGACAAATTCAGGCTCTATTTCAGTAAATAATTCGTAAGAATCGTCGGTATAAATATCGAATTTATCAAATATATACGCTATGTCTTCTACATCTTTTGCTCGCATATCAGGATTATTATCCCATGCGATTAGTTTGAGCAATACAATAGCAGGCAATGTAGCTACTTGGTAAGTAAGACCGCCTAAAGAGACATTCTCGGTACCATAAAGAAAAATTTCACGCAAACCAATAAAATGAGGTGTTTCATGGTAGTCGAAAGGAATTAAATCTATCTCAATATTATCGGGACTTAGTAGTTTTAAAGGATTATTGGTTGTTGAAAAATTTTCGGTTTCAATCAATACTCTTTTTAGTTCTTTAAATAAATCTTCATTTGAATTGGCTATAACCCAATCAATATCTTGAGTAATTCTTGGTGAAAGTTGAGGTAAAAACCAAATATCTCGGGCTTGAGCACCTATCAAGTATGCTGGTATGTTTAATTTATCAAACACGTTTTTAAGTATTTGAAAAGTTTTTAGGATTTGGGCATCAAAATTTTTCATTTATATATTGGTCGTATATTCTTTGAGCGATTTCAAGATTTCGGGCGCTTCCACTATTCAATAAATCAACGTAAGCCCATAGAGGAAAAAAAATGTCTTTAGTTTGGAGATTAATAAAAGGAACATACACTTTTATATTGCCGTTAGGGTCAGGCAAAAAACGATATTTTTTTATTAAATCATTTTTTGTTTCTGTTGAGTATAAAGTGAAAGTGGACGGTCTAAGGAAATAATCGGTCAAAATACTGGCTGCGGGTTCACCTCCCCAAATAGAATCGGGTGATAAGAGAATGTGCTGCCAATTTTTTTCAATGTCAATATTTTGAAATCGGAAACTGCCCACAAAAAGATGGGGTTTTAAGCGGTTTTCGTAGGCATCAGCCCATTTTTCAAAAAGGCGTTTTTTGTCAATTAGCCGCATCGTTTTGGCGTTGATTTGATATATAAACCGTTGTTGTTTGAGGCTTTGAATGACTTTTGTAACCGTGTCGAGGCTCGTTTCGGTGACGGCACTAATATTGCGATAATTAGAATTGAGTAAGGTTTCATCGCTCAATAGATGAAAAACCACTACAATGCCTTTTTTTGTAAAAGCTTTGTCTTTATCCAATGGTGGTTTAGGTTTGGCGTTTTTGCTTTCCGATAAAATAAAAACATTACCTGCATGAATATAGGCGTTACCAAAAGCATCTAAATATTGAATATTATTTTCTTTTAGTACCTTTTTAAACTTATCGGTCAGGTTATTAGTTATCAAAATTAGATTGGGAAACTTATTTTTCAAGCCTATTATAGCGGGTAACATACTTAAATTGAAAGAAGGTTTATGTTCAATGGCGAAGGTTTGGTTGTGGAGGGTTAAAAAACCATCAATGCCATTATCATAGGCGTCATTTTGAGTCCAATTAATTGGAATACCGATTGAATTTCCTAAATGTTCAATGGCGTCTTCAATCGTTTGACGTTCTTTTAAAAGTTGAATTTGATTCATTTTATATTTTTTATTAAAAAAGCGAACAAACAAATTTAGCGAACAAAAATTTAAAAACCAAGTTTTTATCAAATAAATCACCTAAATACTGAGGGGGTAGAATTTTATGGAAAAGAAAGTTTCAGAAGTAGAAATCATCAAAGACAAAAGCCGCTATTTGCGGGGTACATTGGTAGAGAGCTTGCATAATGAGGTGACGGGCTCGGTTGCTGCCGATGATACGCAATTGATAAAATTTCATGGCTCATATCAGCAAACTGACCGTGATATTGATAGCGAGCGCAAACGCCAAAAGCTGGAGCCGCTGTTCTCGTACATGATACGCGTGCGCGTACCGGGCGGGATTTGCTCGCC
>JANMYC010000476.1:0-3223 GCA_031381715.1 Saprospiraceae bacterium | reverse complement strand
TGCCGTGTATTCCTCGAAGTCTATTCGAGCAGCTTCGTCTATTTTCGATAATCTTGCGTCGAGTAGCTGAACGTATCCGGCTCGAAGTTTTACGACTTGAGCCTGTAAGTCTCGAATCTTTTCGATGTCGGCGTCGGCGTCGATGATGTAAAGCACCTGTGCTACCAATGGGTGCTCGAAGCATCCAAGATAGAACAATCTGATTTTGATGTATTCGTATAGTTTAATCATGGTATTTGTTTTTTGCTCCTGAAAATCGGGTTGTGTCTCGAACGACGGCTCGGTACGCTCGGCAACCTGAAACACGTTAACCTTATCGTTACGGATAACAATATCTTCGACAACGGGCGATGGCTTGGTGATGTCGGTAAACTTTGCGATGGCTTCGTCGAGGTTTACGGTGCTCGATACGATGTCGTTCATCGACACGACTTCGTATGAGGGTGTTGCTGCGGTGTGTTTGCCGAATAGCGGTCGAGTATGAATGGTTGTGGGTATCTTCATAATTGGCTTGAAGCAATCGTTCATCATCGAGATTGGCAAGCATACGCCTCGAGTAGGTAAAGGCAGGAATAGCTGTTTTTTACATCTCTTATATTACCCTAAAAAAGGTAGGCAGGCTGAGAATTTCGTTAACTGTACTTATGTTAATAGATAGAGCCAACCAAGGATTCACAACAGTATCGAAAGTAAATAGAATTATGAGATGGTCTGCAAAAGGATAAGACGGATTCATAGGCTTAAAGTCAATTGATAGTCATGTTAGGGTAGGCTTTTCGTCAACCCAAAGGCTCACAAAACAAAATATTATTTTCATACAGAATAGGTCGGTGGAGATTCTGTTTGGTTTCTCGTTTTACCATTTCCAGAAACTTGTCATGCAAGATGACAGGTAAGGCTTCCAAATAATTAAGCATGGTTATGGTCATGGCGATGAGTTTTGTTCGTAGATTCAAATTAGAAGTGCAACTTTTTTCAAAAAAAAGTTGCACTTCTAATTTGAATCTACGTCAGCTAAACAGTGACTACTATAATTTAATGGGAATTTGCTTATTTCAAATGCCATAATTGGCCATTTAAAATATGTGTATTGCCGTTTTTTGAAAAAATTTGTGTGGTTGTGAAATCTTCATTGGGGAAAAAGATAGAAGTCATGGTCGTTGCGCCATTATCTGCAAAAAGCTCTACTGACGCAACATCAATGATTAAGTGCATTTTTAAAATTGTACTTGGAGATATACGAGGAGCGTATTGATTGACATTATATTCTTTTGAAAAAGCTTTTTTACCCCCCTCAGTACGGTCTATAAAAAATTGTTTTTTAAGGACATCATAACCGATTTCTACTTTTTCATTTTTTGAATTACTTAAAATGATTCCAAAATTAGAAGCAGTCGTTTTAGATAAATCAACACTTAATTTTATCTCTTTTTTTACGTTTTTACTGTCAATGGTTTTCAACTCTTTCAATTCCATTTTGGGGATATTCAGAGCTGACCCCCTCAGTATATTGAACTCTTTTATAGGTTTTTGAAAAACTCTTAAACCTTCTTTTGTGTCGTGCAAACTAAGTTCTCTCGGTAGGGTAGTGGCGTTTCGCCAAGTGGTTGTTGGGACGATATTGGCGTATTGCCAATTGCTCATCCAACCAATAAGTAAACGACGACCGTCTGGATTGCCTGACCATGTAACACCCGCATAATTGTCTTTTCCATACTCGAACCACAATGTTTTATCCGAAGGGTTGTCATTTTTAAACGTTTTACCATCAAAATGACCTACAAAATATTGTGTGCCTGAGCCTCCGTTAGGTGCACCAGGATTGATATTGACAATAGCGACCCATTTAGTTTTATCTTGACCCACGACTTTCATGGGGAATAAATCTGGGCATTCCCAAACACCACTGTGAGCACCTTCATTTTTGCCAAATTCACCTACTTTTTCCCACGCTTTTAAATTTTTAGAAGCATAAAATTCAATATGGTCAGTAACTGCGAGTACCATAATCCAATGTTTAGAAGCAGTATGCCAGAATACTTTTGGGTCCCTAAAATCCCTGATACCAGGATTTTTCACAACAGGATTACCTGCGTATTTTATCCAAGTTCGACCTTTATCGAGACTATAAGCAATGCCTTGCGTTTGGAAATCACTGCGCTTGGCTTTTTCCCCGACAAAATCGTGATATGTAAAAATCGCCACTAAAGGGCTTTCTCCTCCTTTTTTACCAAACCCTGATGTATTATTGACATCAACTACAGCACTGCCAGAGAAAATACAACCAAGAGAATCTGGAAACAAGCCAATCGGTAAATGTTCCCAATCAATCATATTTTTACTCACTGCGTGCCCCCAATGCATAGGTCCCCAAACCGTGCTATCGGGATAATGTTGATAAAAAAGATGATACTCACCTTTATAATACACCATGCCATTGGGGTCATTTATCCAGCCCGTTTTAGGCGTAAAATGAAATAGCGGACGATGTTGCTCATAAATTGCATCTTTCTTCTGTGCAAAACAAACGGATGCCATGAGCATGTATGAGAGAACAATAACAAAGTTTTTCATTGCTAAAATATGTTTAAAAAAGTAAGGCAGGTCATTTTGCCTGCCTTTACCTAACTATATTGTATGAATACAACAAGAATGTTATAAAATAAAGATCTTATTTTAAAAACCAGGGTTTTGTTTGTACAATCCGTTTGTGAATGTGATTTCAGCTTGTGGAATTGGTAAATACTCATCTCTACCCGCTGTAAATTTTGCAGTTGCTAAGAACGACCTTCTCACTTTTTCTTTATCGATATAAGCATTCAAAGTGGGTTCTGCAATACCCCAACGAACTAAGTCGAAGAAACGAGGTCCCTCAGTAGCAAACTCCAAACGGCGTTCCCATTGCAATGCTTTCAAGGCAAAAGCCTGAGTCCAGCCTGTTGCAGAATATGGTTTTGTATTATATTTTGAAGCAAATGTACCGTCTATTTTTTTCAATTTGCCTGTACTTGCCGCCGCTCTATTTCTGATTTGATTGATTAGAGGCAAAGCCAAATCTTGTTGTCCTAATTGAATATACGCTTCGGCTTGCATTAAAATAATATCGTCATAGCGAAGAATATCATAGTTTTTAGCCGTTCCCATGAAAGGTCCAAGTTTGAAATATGAAGAACTTGAAGCCAATTGTTGAAAACGCATGGTGTGAAAATTACCATACACACCA
>JANMYC010001021.1:0-2904 GCA_031381715.1 Saprospiraceae bacterium | reverse complement strand
TTCAAAAGCCTAATGGCAGTCATGCTTTTTACAGCACTTTTCACAGCTTGTAACAAAGACAACAACGTTAGCCCCGATGCCACTACAACTGAGGCAGCCATCACATCCAGCGAAGATATCAGCGACACTGAATCCTACACCCAAAGCAGCGAGGACGAATCAGATATGGCTATGGAAGGCATGGGCAGCGGCGGTTTTGGCAGCTCTTGCGCACCAGTTACTTATTCCGCGCCGAGAGGAACATTTCCTCAAACAGTGACCGTTGACTTTGGTACAGGTTGTACAGATAGCAAAGGAAGAGTCAGAAAAGGTAAAATTATCATCGTTATGTCGGACACATTGATTAAAGCCAACGCGACCAGAACGGTGACATACAGCAATTTCTCAATTGACAGTGCTAAAATTGAAGGTACTCGCACTTGGAAAAATAACGGTGTAAATGCTCAAGGACAACCATCTTTCACGCGCTCAGTGGTGAATGGTAAAATTACTTTCAAAGACGGCACTTTTGCTACATGGAATGCGACGCACACTGTTGTGAAAACCAAAGGTGCATCTACAAGAACGCCGCTTGATGATGAGTGGTCAGTTGCTGGTAATGAAACGGGTACAAATAGAAAAAATAAAACCTATAGCAGCGTTATTAACTCCCCAATCGTTCATAGAGCATTATGTCCTTGGATTGTCAGTGGAGTTAGGACGATTACAACCAATAACAAGGTTTTTTCGCTTGATTATAGTTATGGTGGCGGTGATTGTGATAGAGATGCCTTATTAACTTTGCCTGATGGCTCGACAAAAGTGATAAAAATACGCTTATAATCAGCCATAAAAAACACTTGACTTTTTCATTCAATTTGTTTAAATTTGAATAAAATTTATAGATAAAAATTGTGTCCTTTCGATGAGAGCGTAAATGTGGAAATACATTTACGCTTTTTTTATGTTACAAATTCTCGTAAAATCGTAAATATATTACCTTGTTAACATTCGTTACCAAAAATCGTATTATTAAAAAATTTAAAGTTAAAGTTTGTAACTTAAAGATAATTAAAGCGTAACCGTTGCTTAATTATCACAAACGTAAGTAGGCGTCAAAAAATAATTGACAATTTCTGTCGGGCTTAAAATCATAGAAAATACGGAGCAGAGCGGAGAGTTTTCTATGATTTTGAGAGCCGACTTAAAAAAGAAATTGTTGGTTATTTTAGCCCAACTACTTATTTTAAAATTTAGTTTTATGTTAAAGTTATTTAGAACGGTTATCGTAATCATTTTCACAACAACTACTCTCCTATCACAAGCACCACAAAGCATTTGCTACCAAGCCGTAGCAACCGATCAAGCAGGAAGAGAATTAATCAATCAAAACGTCAAAGTCAGAGTTTCCATCCTAAAATCTTCCGCCAGTGGTACAGAAGAATGGGTAGAAACACATACCCTCAGCACTGATGGCTTTGGCTTATTCGATTTTCAAATTGGAAACGGAACGCGCACAAGTGGTGCACAGACACAATTTGGCAATATCCGTTGGGGACAAGATAAACATTTTTTAAAAATAGAAATGGATATCACAGGCGGCAATAATTTTGTTTTAATGGGCACCAATCAAATGGTTTCGGTTCCCTATGCCTTATACACCGAAAGAGCCTATTCAGCTATTGTGGCGGATTCCTCTGGAAAAGCAGGCACAGCTAATTCGGCTATAACGGCTCAAACAGCGACTTTTGCCACTAAAGCTGGTTTTGCAGATTTGGCAGATAAAGCCAATAAAGCAGATTTTGCTACAAAAGCTACGTTTGCTGATAGCAGCGCAAAAGCCAACCAAGCAATGAGAGCTATTTATGCGGATAGTTCAAAAAGCAGTTATTCAGCATTTGTGGCGCAAAAAGCCCAGAGTTCCATTTACGCTGATAGTGCTAAAAGCAGTTATTCGGCTTTTATCGCTCAAAAAGCCTTCAAATCTGATTCTTCAACTTTTTCATGGTATGCTGATAGCTCACGCCGCGCAGGACAAGCCCAAAGAGCCATTTTAGCAGATAGTTCACTCAGAAGTCAAATCGCATGGAATGCCATAAATGCTAATAAAGCAATTTTGGCAGATAGTGCTGCCAAATCAGGATTGGCGAGCCGCGCAATTAAATCTGATACGGCTTTAGTTGCCAAAACAGCTGCCGATGATTTTGATAGAGACCCTAAAAATGAACTTCAGACCCTCACTTACAGGAACGATACCCTTGTTTTAAGCAATCCATTGGGTTCTCCATCGGCGATTGCTATGGCGAGTGGTCCATTCAGAGCGCCGGGTGCGTCGATTGAATATCCACAAGGAATATTTGGTGAATCAATGGCAATCACAACTGGTTATACAGTACCCGTCGGTAAAAGCTTTTTCATCAGTGCCGTCAACAACGGCGTGATATTAGGTGATAATCGTACGCTTTTTGCCGAGCCTGGTATGCCCATCATCCCAAGTGGTTACCGCATTTCTGAATGTTATTGCACGGGTATTTTAGTACCTGAGCAAGAAGATATTAAGCCTTTGATATTGGATTTCAGCAGCCCGATATTTGAATATACAGTGCCCACAGGTTATACGCTTATCATTAAAAGTGGTAAAACAGCCCGTGGTTTATTAGACCTTCAAATTGATAGCGATATATTCAATTTCTATACGGTTACGAGCCAATCTCCGCGCCTAATAGTGATTAATGCCGGTAAAAAAGTTAAAAAACCGATAACTATATTGCCAAGCGATGCTATGGTTTTAACGGGATATTTATTAAAAAACAGGTAAAACAATTTAAAACCACTCATTTTAATAAAATATCAGTTATTTAATTGCTATTAAAATATTTAAAACGGACAACTGATACCCCCTCAGTATAAAGCCCATTTTTAAGG
>JANMYC010001019.1:0-2605 GCA_031381715.1 Saprospiraceae bacterium | reverse complement strand
GAAACCGACTGATTTTACACTGATTTTTTAAAAAATTACGTGTGAATCAGTGTAAAACCAGTCGGTTTCAGTGTTATCAGTGGCTAAACGGAGCGTAGCGACTATCTGACTAAGCAATTACGATATTTCATATAAAACTCTTTGAGGGTTCAAAACCCCCAAAGAGTTAGCGCGCAAATACCCCCTCAGTAAAAGCGGAATTTTACCCCGTTTCGTGTATAACACGGCGGACGAGAGAGTGATTGAGGAATTCGTGGCTCCCAATATCCCGATGCCTCAATCCAATTCTTGACTACCCACCGAAGTTTTCATAAATTTTGAATTAAAAAGAACGTAAAGACCAATTAAAAACACGCCAAAAAGCACGGCGGTGAGGGAGAAATAAATGTTGAAAGGTTTTTCGGCGGTGAGGGCGATGCGGATTAAAATAGTGGAGATAACGAAACCCGCGTTGCGAAAAATGAGGTCGTAAGTGCTGGAATAAATGAAGGATAGAATCAATAAAAAAACGTCCACGAATATCATGACGCTGAAAAATTCTTTGTAAAACACCCCGTTGGCGTTCGGCAAATGCGTGTTTTCGAGAAGCGAATTGTAGGATTGACCCACCCAATGCGTGAAACTGACGACCGACAAAATCAACAACAAACCGCACAAAACGACGGATGCCGATTTTTTAATATTGATAAATCGAGTACGTTTTAAGGAAGAATCCCGACCAATTTTTTTCGTTTTTTCAAATATTCGGTAGTACAAAATGGTGAGAAAAAACATCAATAATGCGCCCACGAGGTCAAGACTGATTTCTTTTAAAAATTCAAAAGTATATATATCTGGTTTGTCCAAGTCGTATTCCGCAACATCATGAAAAAAGCTTCGAATGGCAATCAAAGTGATGATTTCGTATTGTTTCCCAATAAAAATGGAGATGCTTTTGGGTAAAATAAGCACTAAAGTCAGCACTTCGTAAAACAAAATAATGCTGAAAGGGGTATAAATGGCTTTTAAATAATTGGGCGTCAAATGCGAGAAAAAGTCCGAGCCCCACGAGACATGTTTGGCTAAAAAAATCAAAAATAAATGCCCTAAAAAACCAAACAAAGCAAAATTAATAATGCCCCGTTCCACTTTTGCGACGTTGCTTTCCTTGAAAAACACATCGTACCAAGTACTCAAGCGGGTGAGGAGATTTGTTGAACGTTTTTCGTTTTCCATTCTGATATGAGAAGCCTAATTTTCACAAAAACAATTTGCGCTAAGCAACTAACAACTTAATAAAATTTAGGTCAAAAATGTTTTAGAAAAGTTACCTCTCTCAGTATTCTGCTCAAGAAATACATTTTTTCTTTAAAACAATTTTTATGCTCCCCTTCAGTAAAAGGCATAAAAAAAGCCGCTACTCAATGAAGAGTAGCGGCTTTTTATGTATTAATAACGGTTACCACCGCCGCCGTATCCGCCGCCGCCGTTACGGTTGCCACCGCCACCGTATCCGCCGCCGCCACCGCCGCGATTGAAGCCGCCGCCGCCGCCACCGCCGCGGTTAAAGCCACCACCACCACCGCCGCTGCGGTTTTCACGTGGTTCTGCTTTCTTTACAACGATAGTGTTACCATCGATATCTGTACCATCAAGAGCACTGATAGCTGCTTGACCTTCTGCGTCATTAGCCATTTCCACGAAGCCGAAGCCTTTAGAGCGACCTGTTTCACGGTCATTGATTACGTTAGCAGATTCAACTGTGCCAAACGCTTCGAAAGCTTCACGCAACGTGTCACTGTCGGTGCTGTAATTTAGTTTTGCAACAAAAATATTCATCGAAAAAAATTAAAAAAATTATAAAATAAAAATAAAAAAAACACAACTGTGAATGAGTGGAATGAAAAAGGTAGGATGGAAAGTTGAAGAGATTAACTCAAACATGAAGAAACTGACAATAAACCATCGAACTTCAAGGCTTAACAAAAAGCCTGCAAATCACTAATTGCCCTAAAGGTAATCCTTGTGTTTGAATATTCCAAATATTTTTACTGCGAAAACCATAAATATTAATTTTTTATTCCATAAATAGTTGGAAATAACAGAATACGCACTATTCCAAAGTTTAAAATACATTGTTTGAAGGTTTTATTTTTTTAAAAGGAAATCTAACCAAGCTCAAAACCTTATTTCAATTTTTCATTATTGGCGTGTCGCTCTTTATCTCTTTTGGTTTTTTTATCGAGATTTTTCTTCAAGGCTTCGGTCAGGTCGATACCCGTTTGGTTTGCCAGGCAGACGAGCACAAAAAGCACATCTGCCATTTCGTCGGCTAAGTTTTCTTTGGCATTCTCTTCATCGTCCGATTTTTTGAAGGATTGTTCGCCGTACAATCGCGCCATTATGCGCGCCACTTCGCCCACTTCTTCCATCAAAATGGCGGTATTGGTGAGTTCATTATAATATCGGATACCGATGGTATTGATCCAGTTATCGACGGTCTCTTGCGTTTCTTTTATAGTCATTTTTTTTGATGTTAGATTTAAGATGTTAGATTTAAGATGTTAGATTTAAGATGTTAGATTTAAGATGTTAGGCATTAGATATATGCATTTTATATATCTAA
>JANMYC010000468.1:0-2474 GCA_031381715.1 Saprospiraceae bacterium | reverse complement strand
ATTGAAAACTGGAATGGTAGTAGAACCCACTATTATACGCGTAAATTTATTGACCCAAATCCAGCTTTAGCGGATAACCAGTCAAGTGCTCAAGTCATTCCTTGGCCTTTCATCAGATATACTGAAATGGCGTTAAGTTATGCTGAAGCTGCGGCTGAAACAGGAGATGACGCGGAAGCAAGAACGTGGATAAATAAAATCAGATTTAGAGCAGGTATGCCAGCTATTACGGATGCAGGTGCTGCTTTAAAAGAAAGAATCCGCAACGAAAGAAGAGTTGAATTGGCTTATGAAGAGCACCGCTACCATGATGCACGCCGTTGGATGATTGCACCCACTACTGTTGGTAGAGGCATCAAAGCAATCAACGTGGAGGCAAAATTAAAGGCAGGTGCCACCGCTCGTAAACCATATAGATTTGACAAAACAGTTTATGATTATACGTACACTGTAGAGGATAATACATCTAATGAAACGAGGAAATGGAACGATAAAATGTATTACAGAGTTTTGACTCGGGACGAGGTAAAACGTAATCCTAAATTGATTCAGAATCCTGGATATTAATTTTGAGCATTAAATTTTCGAATAATTAAAGAATCTACCTCATTTTTGGGGTAGATTTTTTAATTTTAGGGATATTCTATTACCCCCTCAGTATTTTTATCGTTTTTCAGTGTTATTTCCATATTAAAATGAAAAAAAACTATCTACACACCTTATATCTATATTTTATTGTATTTTTTATATCCTTTATACCTATCGGATGTCGACAAGATAAACCTTTAACAGATACTGAATTGGCTACGAAATGGGCTGAAATGACCCTTTTTATTACTAAAAACACTCCGGGTAATTCACCGACCAATTCTTCAAGATGCCTTGGCTACATTGGCTTGACTATGTACGAAGCGATTGTAAATGGTTACGCACCCTACCAATCTCTAACGGGGCAATTAGATGGGTTGGATAGTCTTCCGATTCCAGATAAAGGTAAAAGCTATGATTGGAAATTATCCCTCAATGCCGCAGAAGCATATATTTTAAAAAATATTTACAACCAAACGTCAGACCAAAACAAACTTAAAATTGACTCTCTTGAAAATGCCATTAATAAAAATATGACCGATAAAATGGAAGATAAAGAGCTAATTAATCGGTCTATAACTTTTGGTAAAACAGTCGCCTCAATGATATTTGAGTGGTCAAAAACGGACGGAGGATATAAGGCATATTTAAAGAACTTTGATAAAAAAATGGTTTATCCAAGTCAGCTTGGTTGTTGGAAACCACCTTTATATGGGCAATCTTTCAGTCATTTTCCTTTGCATCCGCATTGGGGAGAAAATCGTACTTTTTTGAAAAAGAACCATGAAATCCCCGACCCCTCAGTAATTCCGTTCGATACAGTGCCTAATTCAGCCTACTATCAGCAATTTATGGAGGTCTATAATCAAGAGAAAACATTGACCCAAGACCAAAAAGAAGCTGCCATTTGGTGGGGCGATGATCCAGACGAAACAGTTACTCCGCCGGGACATTCCTATTATTTAGCGACTTTAGTGCTTAAAAAAGCTCAACCCAATCTTATTAAATGCGCTGAAACCTACGCCAAAGTGGGCATGGGTGTGGCCGATGCATTCATTAACTGTTGGAAATGGAAATACAAGTTTTTTACTGAAAGACCGAATACTTACGTTACAGAGCACATTGATCCACGTTGGGAATCGTTTTGGCCAGACCCGCCTTTTCCTGCTTTCCCTTCGGGTCATGCTATTCAAGCGGCAGCAACAGCGACCATTTTAACGGATTTATACGGTGAAAAATTTGAATTTATTGATGATACGCACAAAGGAAGGAAAAGAGACGGTCTCAGAAATGTCGAGTTCAAGCCGCGCCATTTTAATTCCTTTTGGGAAGTTGCCAATGAAACAGCAAAATCCCGTTTTTATGGCGGCATCCACACACCACAGGATAATGATGCGGGATTGGAAAAAGGGAAAGTAGTCGGGGAGAATATCAATCAGTTGGTTTGGAAAAAATGAGAAATTTTCTGTAAATTTGTTCTTAAAATCATGCAGAATGAAAATTTCAGAGTTGAATTTAGATAAAAAATACACGTATGCCGATTATGTAAAATGGACTTTTGATGATGCCGTAGAACTCATCAAAGGGCGCATTTTCAAAATGGCTGCACCTTTGTCAAATCATCAAGATTCGTCAACTAATCTCAATTATCTTTTTAAAGGACATTTAAAAGGAAAGCCTTGTAAGGTGTACGCAGCACCTTTTGATGTACGTTTGCCAAAGCCTTTGTCGCACCGCAAATCTGATAAAGATATTGAGACTGTCGTACAGCCCGATATTTGCGTTGTATGTGACCTTAGTAAAATAGACCGCCGTGGGTGCATAGGTGCACCCGATTTAATCATCGAAATTTTGTCAAAAGGTACAGCTACAAAAGATGTAAAAGA
>JANMYC010001004.1:0-3703 GCA_031381715.1 Saprospiraceae bacterium | reverse complement strand
ATTTAACTTTTAATATTGCCATAGTGTAGGATGTATTTTTTAATTTTGAAATACAGAAATGAGGTATAATTTAAGATATTAGGAATGAAGTAAGAATAAACTTACATTCTTTTGTTGTGGTATAAAATTGAATAGGGTTCAATTTTTAAGTTTGCCCCCATACCCCCGAAGGGGGATTAAATTAAGTAAAAGTCGAAATTTCTAACTTTTTGTGGTGTAATCCCCCTTCGGGGTATGGGGGCAAACTTGAAAATTGTGCACCTCTTAGAATTACCCAAGAATGTAAATTTATTCTTACTTCATTCCTAATGCTAATAATGGGTTTAAAATTTCATTACAATTTGAACTTGATTTCAGACAACAAGTTTTGTAATTTTTTTTAAAAATACAAAACTTTAATCAATGGTAATTGTCTGAACAGCAACATTTTATAAAAACAATTAAAAATTATTGAATTATGAACGCTTCTTTGTTCTCTGATGACATAGTGGAAATAAATTTACCCCAAGCCAAACTCATTTTTATCGAGCATTTTTTTAAAAAAGAGGAAGCGGATGCCCTACTTTCGGATTTGACTGAAAACATTCATTGGGAACAAGGCGAAATCATGATGTTCGGTAAAAAAGTTTTAGAACCTCGGCTCACTGCTTGGTATGGCGATGAAGGGAAAGAATATACCTATTCAGGTAAAAAACAAACACCTTTGGCTTGGACGGATACCTTAAAAGGCATTAAAAATAAAATTGAAACGGATTGTGAAAAATTAACACCCCCTCAGTCCCGAGAAGTTCGGGATGTTCCATATAACCCCGTTTTCAACTCTGTTTTATTGAATTATTATAGAAATGGGCAAGATTCAATGGGTTGGCACTCTGATGATGAAAAGGAATTGGGGCTAAATCCGACCATTGCATCGCTCAATTTAGGTGAAAGCCGCCGTTTTTTAATACGGAATAAAGCCGATAAAAATCTTAAAAAAGAGATACTCCTCACCCATGGTTCACTCTTGATAATGACCGATGAAATGCAGCATTATTGGCAACACGCTGTACCTAAAGAACCTAAAAAGCAACAACCAAGAATCAATTTGACTTTTAGGTGGATTGTTTAAAAACCATGCTAAAATTGTCTTTCCAAAGATTTATAAATAATAGAAAGAATTTTTACTTTTACACGGTGGTAAAGTTGCTCTGTTTTGTCATTTTTTGATAATAATGCAAATATTGGGTTGAAAATGCCGTAGGCATGAAATATCGGTAGAAATAATAGCTAAAATAGGTTCAAAGTCCTGTAAGGACGATATATTGAATGCACTATTAGTTATTTCAATATACCGTTCCTACGGAACTCTAGATATATTAATTAATTTTACTACCAATATTTCATGCCTAAAGGCATTTTAAACCCAATATTCGCATTAAAAATAAATATCAGAAACAGTGTAGCCCTTAAATTTCACAGTTTTTAATATATTTGATAAAAATTTTATGAGTAAAAAAGCATACGTTTTTCCAGGTCAAGCGGCTCAATTTGTGGGAATGGGTAAAGACATGTACGAGTCTTCGGCTTTGGCAAAAGATTTATTTGACCAAGCAGATGCGATATTGGGCTACCCCCTCAGTAAAATCATGTTTGAAGGCAGCGAAGAAGATTTGAAACAGACTAAAGTGACGCAGCCTTCGGTTTTTTTACATTCAGTCATCAAAGCGCGCATGGCTGGGGATGCTTTTCAACCTGATTGTGTAGCGGGGCATTCTTTGGGTGAGTTTTCGGCATTGGTTGCGGCGGGTGGTATTGATTTTGAAGACGGTTTGAAATTGGTGCAACAGCGTGCCTTAGCTATGCAAAAAGCCTGTGAAGCAGAACCGAGCACAATGGCAGCTATTTTAGGTTTGGCGGATGATATTATTGAAAAAATATGCAGCGAAATAGACGGCGTAGTAGTTCCCGCTAATTACAATACGCCGGGGCAATTGGTGATTTCGGGCGCAGTGGCAGCGGTGCAAGAGGCTTGTGAAAAGCTCAAAGCAGCGGGTGCAAAACGGGCTTTGATATTGCCAGTGGGTGGTGCATTTCACTCGCCGTTGATGAAACCTGCGGAAGATGAATTGCGTATTGCTATTGAAAATACGGAGTTTAAAACGCCTATTTGCCCATTGTATCAAAATGTGGATGCTCAAGCGCATACTTCTCCGAATGTGATTAAAGCCAATTTGATAAAACAATTGACTGCCCCTGTTCGTTGGACTCAAATTATGCAAAATATGATTGCGGATGGTGTCACTCAAGTCTATGAAGTAGGCGGAAACGGTAAAGTACTGAGGGGTATGTTCTCGCAAGTGGATAGAAATTTGGCAAGCGAAGCGATATAATTATTTCAGATTCCAGATTTCAAATTTCAAATTTCAGATTTCAAATTTCAGATTCCAGATTCCAGATTCCAGATTCCAGATTCCAAATTCCAAATTTCAGATTCCAAATTTGAAATTTGAAATCTGAAATTTGAAATCTAAAACTCTAATAAAAATGGCTGTTTCAAATGAAATAAAGGTAGGGCGGCTGATGATTGCAGAACCTTTTATGGTTGAGCCGCATTTCAAACGTTCAGTGGTGCTGATGTGCAACCATGATACTGAGGGGTCGTTTGGTTATATCTTGAATAAAATGCTGGATATGAAACTGAATGAAGTGGTAGCGGATTTTCCAGAATTCAACGCACCGCTTTTCTATGGTGGTCCTGTGCAGACGGATAGCTTACATTTTTTACACAATGTAGGCGATTTACTGATTGGCAGCAAGCGTATCAGTGCGGGTGTGTACATGGGTGGCGATTGGGAACAACTGAAAGTTTTGGTAGAATCAAAATTGATTGAACCAAAGCATATTCGTTTTTTTATCGGTTATTCGGGTTGGTCAACGGGTCAATTAGCTGACGAAATGCGTGAAGGCTCATGGATTACGGGCGATATGCACGCCAATTACCTTTTTAATGCACAACCGCATACTTTATGGAGAACGGTCTTACAGCATAAAGGCGATGCTTATTCCATCATTGCGGATATGTCGGAGGATAATAATTTGAATTAGCCGTAAATGTACTACCACAGCTGCATTCTGAAATATCAAATCCTTTTGTATCTTCGCATAGTTTTAAAGATATACTAACTTCGAGTTTTATTGCATCCAACTATGAAAAAGCGGAACTACAATTGGCTTCCATATGTCATCATCATACCCCTCAGTATAGGCTTCCTTTATTGGGGTTTTAAAAATGAAAAAGATCTTTATTGGGACGAATTAGATGTTTTATTGAAAAAAGATTATCAAACCCTTGATAATTCAAAGGACTCGATTCAATCCATGTACAATGCATTTCATAAAATTGAGATGCCCACCAACGACTCTCTCCAGACTCAGTTGATTTCAAAGCCATTTCACCCTACCATGGAATTCTCTAAATTAAAAGAGTATTTCGGTATTTTTAAGGACAAACACAGCTGTATGTTCTCGGCGGTAACGGGCAGTGGCAACACAACTTTAGTAGATAGAATAGCCAATTTGATTGCTTCCAAACCGGAGAATAAAATGGTGGTGCTGTGCGCGCCCCAATTTGATTTGGAGTTTAATAAAAAATACATTGGATATGTTGAAAATAATAGGCTTGTAAGGGGTGATTTAGTAAAATTTTGGGATAAATGCCGTG
>JANMYC010000933.1:0-3566 GCA_031381715.1 Saprospiraceae bacterium | reverse complement strand
GCATGTACATTATTGCTGTAAATAAATACCAAACGATTGTGCTTATCCGTTTGGTTTCCTTTTACTTTTTCTTTCAATTCTTCAATCGTAAAATATTCATTATCAGTGGATTGCAATAAAGCGAACTCGTTGCCACGCTCCGCAAATTTTTCATCCGAGATGATACCGTATTTAACAAAAATGCCAATATCACTCCATTTTTGCTGATAATCTTCACGATTGCTTTTAAACAATTCACTCAATTTATCCGCTACTTTTTTAGTGATGTATTGCGTTATTTTTTTTACTTCTCTATCACTTTGCAAGTAAGAGCGGGACACGTTCAATGGAATATCAGGCGAGTCAATGACACCATGTAATAGCGTTAAAAACTCTGGTAAAATCTCTTTAACATCATCGGTTACGAATACTTGATTGCTGAAAAGCTGAACTTTATTTTTTTGAGATTCAATGGCATTCGATACTTTCGGGAAGTACAAGATACCCGTCAAATTAAACGGATAATCCACATTCAAGTGAATCCAAAAAAGCGGTGGCGTACTATATGGATATAACTCTCTGTAAAATTCCTTGTAGTTTTCATCTGTCAATTCACTTGGCGATTTTTTCCAAGCTGGTGCAGGGTTATTGATAACTTTCGGAACGTCTTTTTCATCTTCTTTTTCAGTTCCAAAAACAATTTCAACGGGTAAAAACTTACAATATTTATCTAATAAACCACCAATTTTTGATTCATCTAAGTATTCCATTTCATCATCGGCAATGTGCAAAATGACATCTGTCCCGCGTGACGTTTTGTCAGCCTCTTCAATAGTATATTCTGTCGTTCCATCACATATCCAACGTACCGCAGGTGCGTCTTTATATGATTTTGAAACGACTTCAACTTGCTTTGCCACCATAAAAGCTGAGTAAAAACCCAAGCCGAAGTGACCAATAATAGCTCCTTCTTTATATTTTTCAATAAACTCAGAGGCACTTGAAAACGCCACTTCCGATAAATAGCGTTGCGCTTCGTCCGCTGTTAAACCAATCCCTTTATCGCTGATTGTCAACGTTTTAGCATCATTGTCAATTTTGATTTCGATGCGCGTATCGCCTATTTCTCCTTGAATTTCACCTCTTTTCGCTAAAGTTTGCGCTTTAGTAGTCGCATCCACAGCATTAGAAACGAGCTCTCGGAGGAAAATCTCTTGGTCGGAGTAGAGGAATTTTTTAATAATGGGAAAAATATTCTCCGTTTGTACTGAAATGTTTCCTTTTATCATAACGTTTATTTTTGGATTTATGGATTTTAGAAAGATTTACTATCACTCTGTTTGGGTTGTCAAAAGCAATGCCATCTGGTTTTAACTGTCAAAATGGCATTTTTATATCTTTCTTATTCCTCTGCTGTATTTTTCATCTTTGATAAAATCGCATAAGCCCCTTGTATAACCAACGGAACGTTAGAAAGAGAGCTGATACTGAGGGGGGTAATTTGACTATTCACTTTATCCGTCACACCCAAAGCAACCTCTATCATATCAAAAACGCCATGTTCTTTTTCAATAAAAATGAAATACTTGTTTTCAAAACGAACAACTGCATCGTTTGGCACAGTCAAAGCATTGGTTTCAGTCGTTTCAATGTCCGCTGAAAGAAACATACCTGGCGAAAGTTTATGGTCTTCGTTTTCAAAATGACAATGCACTTCTATGGCTCTACTTTCATTCAAATCACGCCCGATGAGGATGATTTCGGCGGCATACGTTTTATTCGGCAAACTCGGAACTGTTACCGTCAATTTTTGACCAATTTTTAGTTTGGGAATATCCTTTTCAAAAACGGTTAGGTTGGCATGAATATCATCAGTGTTCACCAATTGAAACATGACATCGGTCGGCGCCAAGTATTTGCCAATATTGACATTCACTTTTGACACATAACCGTTAATCGGCGAATAGACCGACACCGTGCGCGTCATATTGTTCTCAGTCAAATTATTGGGATTAATGCCGATTAAGCGCAGTTTTTCAGCCAATCCTTTTTGTGAAATCTGCTGCAAACGGAACTCTGATTGCACTTGTTGAAGCGTTTTTTCAGCGTTGATTTTTTGGGCATTCAACTCTTGCTGACGCGTTAATTCCAATTGCAAATAGTCTAATTTCGCTGAAACGGTTAGATAATCCTGTTGCAATTGGATATAGGCGGCATCTTCTAAAGTCGCTATCACTTGCCCTTTTTTGATGGGCATACCGGGCAACAAATCCGTTTTTTTCAAATAACCACCCATCGGAAAACTGACAGAAATAAGGTTTTGCGGCGGTACGTCAATCACGCCATTCACCTTTAAAATCCCTTTGAGGCTGCGCATTTCTGCTTTGCCTACTTGGATTTTACCGTTTTGTAATTGGGCATCCGTAAGTTTTACGGTACTTTCTTCGATTTTCACCTCGGATACTGCCCCGCCTTGCGGGGTGGCGCTCTGCGCCAAGGGGTTAGTATTTTCAACGGGTTTGTTTTTACAACTCGTTGAAAACAAAGCAATTATGATAATGAATTTAAAATTTTTCATTGTATATATTTTCAGCTCATCAGGTTTTGAAACCTTCATAAGCCCATTTATTTAGAAATTAAAAATTGATTTTATCTCAATAACAACTTGGTTATACTGCTTAATAGCATCCAAATATTGTTGCTCAATCGCTAAGGCTTGAGCAACTGAAAATGACCATTCGACATAGCCAATTTCCCCATTTTTTCGGCTGACATTGGCAATATCTCTCAACTTTTGGGCTTGCGGCAAAGCCGTTTTTTCAAAGTAAAGCACATTTTGCTGTTCTTTTTGAAACTGCTGCGCCAAAAGTCGGTAGCGATTTTGAGCGGCTGTTTCACGGGCTTGCAAGGTACTTTGCGCTACGTGTTCACCGATTTGAGCCGCCGCTATTCTGCTTTGTGTTGCCTTTTTAAACAAGGGTATTTGCGCACCGAATTGTAGCGTTGAAAACTGCGGAACAGCATTGTAAGTATAATCTTTTGTACCAAAAGTCTGCGTCCCCCGAACCGATTGCAAAGAGTAACCTGCCGAAAAAGAGGGTAATAATTGGTCTTTTTCTACTAAAATTTGTTGTTGTACAATAGCAATTTGTTGTTTTAAAAACTGCATTTCTGGATGGTTTTTCAATAAATCAGCATTGTCTGGTAGTGAAAAAGCTACTTTTAAGGCTTGCTTTTCAGGCAGATACCCCCCCGTGACCCCGAGCACTCGGGGGGGATTAGACCCCTCAGTATTCTCGGTATTTAAGAGATTTTTTAACTGGATTTGATAAAAAATAATATCTGATTCAAGCAATTGTATTTGATGTGCTATTTGCAAACGTTGCGTTTCAGCTGTTGTTTTTTCTAAAATACCTGTTTCACCCGTTTTTAAACGAATTTCAGCATTTTTCAAATTGGTGACATATAAAGAATCATTCCTTAAAAGTACCGCTTTTTGCGCCATTAAGTAGAGCAATTCATGATAAACAGCATAAATTTGTGCTTTCAAATCATGCTCATTCATCGCCACCGTTCGGCGTTGCAAT
>JANMYC010000458.1:0-2833 GCA_031381715.1 Saprospiraceae bacterium | reverse complement strand
GTGGTGTGATGTTTTTATTCATCGACGATTGGATTGGCAACCTACAATATGGCGTGCCCGACCGACCTGTCACGATGAATATGCTCTTATTTAAAACATTCAATTATAGCCTTTTTGTGTTCATTATTTTAATGTTTTACGCTGGTGAAACGGTGCATCGAGACCGCACAACCCGCTTTGCCAATATCAGTGACGCCTTACCGATACCGAATTGGGTTCAATTGGGCTCAAAATTCATGGCTTTAGTGGGCATTTGCTTGGTTTTAGTGACGATTCCGATGCTTATTGGCGTGACAGTCCAAACCTTGCAAGGCTTTTTTCACTATAAATTTGAGTTTTATTTCATAGACCTTTATCTCATCACGTTTTGGGATTATTTGCAAATGGCGATGCTGGCGTTTTTCGTCCATTCGGTTGTCAATAGCAAATTTGTGGGTCATTTTGTGGGTATTGCTCTCTGGTTTTTGATGTTCATTCTCCGCAGTTTTTTGGAGATGAATTACAACCTGTTTTTTTACAGCTACAAACCCGGCTATCTGATTTCAGATATGAATGATTTCGGGCATTTTGCCGAGCCTTTGTTTTGGTTCAATTTCTATTGGATGGCTTTTGGTGGCATTTTAATGCTTTTAGCTGCCCTGTTTTGGACGCGTGGC
This sequence comes from Saprospiraceae bacterium, assembly GCA_031381715.1. Taxonomy (GTDB): domain Bacteria; phylum Bacteroidota; class Bacteroidia; order Chitinophagales; family Saprospiraceae; genus JAAFJT01. Next base: position 2,177 of record JANMYC010000458.1, on the reverse strand, counting down.
ACGGAAAGCAGTTTTAAACAGCGTTTAAAAGTAGTGGGTCAGCGGTGGCAACGGAGCACGACTTTGGGTATGATTGGTTTGTTGGTTTTATGGTTGGGCAGTGGCGCATTTATTTACAATAATGTCAGCCAAATCAATAAATACACCACTAATAAAGAAGGCGAAGAGCAGCAAGCCGATTATGAAAAACGTTTTAAACAATATGAACGCATACCGCAACCTAAAGTAACTGACTTGAAAGTCTTTGCTGATGTGTTCCCCGATGAGCGTAAAATGACAATGCGGGCTGTTTTAAAAATTAAAAATAAAACGGATGTTGCCATTGATTCGCTCCATTTATTGACTGGTGGTTCTGAAAAATATACGGTCAGCTTCGACGGTACCCCCCTCAGTATTGGCAAGTTTGAATTGGTAAAAAAACCAAAATTTACCTTGTTTTATGATAAACCTGATACGGCGGGCTACCGCATTTACAAACTGCCTCGCACTTTGCAACCGGGCGATACGGCAACTTTGGAATACAATATTATTGCTTCCAATCCAGGGTTTGTGAACGAGGGTTATCGCCGTGAAATAGTTCAAAATGGTACTTTCACAAGCGGCGGCATTCCGAGCATCGGTTATAACCCGAATAATGAATTGAATAGTGATGAAAAACGTAAAAAGTACGGTTTATCTCCTAAACCCGAAGATTTGCCCCCGCATCACGACCCTTACGGTGAAAAAACCTTGCTTTTTAACGATGATGCTGATTTTATCACATTTGAATGTACCGTCAGCACAGTGCCTGACCAAATTGCGGTCGCGCCCGGTTACTTGCAAAAGGAATGGGTGGAAAATGGCAGACGCTATTTTCATTATTTACAAGACAATAAAATTGATTATTTTTTCAATATTGTCTCTGGAAAATACACTGTTTTAAGGGATAAATGGACGAGTCCAGAAGGAAAAGAAGTCAATATTGAGATATTTTATCACAATGAACACGCATACAACATTGACCGTTTTGTCAATAGTTTGAAAGATGGTTTGACTTATTTTCATAAAAATTTTGGTCCTTATCAATATCGCCAAGTGCGTATTTTGGAGTTTCCACGGTACGCCGCTTTTGCTCAATCTTTCCCAAATACGATTCCGTATTCCGAGGATTTTGGTTGGTTTGCGGATTTTAGCGACCCCAATAAGTACGATTATGGTTTTTACGTCACGGCGCATGAGTTGGCCCATCAGTGGTGGGGGCATCAAGTTACGCCTAATATGACTCGTGGTTCTAACTTAATTTCAGAATCTTTAGCCGAATATTCCGCTTTGATGATTGCTGAACACCGCTATGGCAGCGATAATTTGCAGCGTTTTTTAAAGTACGACCTCGACCGTTACCTACGGGGCAGGGCGAATGAAAGTAAAAAGGAAAACGTTTTCATCAATTGCAATCGCCCTTATCAATGGTATCAAAAAGGCAGTTTGATACTCTATGCTTTGAAGGATTACATTGGCGAAGAGAAGCTGAATAGTGCTATCAAAGGCTTTAGAGATAGTTTTGCGTTGAAAGAAGATCCACCGTTTGCGGGCAGTTACCATTTGTACGATTTTATTGAAAAAGTAGTCCCCGATTCTTTGAAATATTTCATGGAAGATTCATGGAAAAAGATTGCTTTATACGAAAATCGTACACTTTCCGCCAAGTCCAAACCCCTCAGTAATGACGAGTTTGAGGTGACTTTAAAGGTAAAAGCCCGTAAAATGTATGCCGATGAAAAAGGCAACGAAGCGGAAGCCACTACCACCAATGACTACATAGACATCGGCGTTTTCACCGATGACGAAGTGATAAAAGATGGGAAAAAGCTCACAAAACCGCTTTATCTACAAAAACATCGGTTGACCAATGGCGAGCATACAATAGTCGTAAAAGTAAAAGGAAAGCCCGTAAAAGCGGGTATTGACCCTTACAACAAGCTCATAGACCGCATACCAGAGGATAATAGAATTGATATTGAAAAGTAGTTTTTCTTTTAAAAATGTAAAAAAGCCTGTTTCTTCCTTTGTGGTGAAACGGGCTTTTTTGCTGTAAATTATTCAAACAGGCTTTTTAAATTGGCATAACTCACAACTTCAAAACCATCTTTTAACGGATAATTATCTGAAACGGGGGCAACGATTACATTCCTGCGAGT
>JANMYC010000879.1:0-3811 GCA_031381715.1 Saprospiraceae bacterium | reverse complement strand
TATCGACACGTCTTTTATACAAACACCAGAATAGCGTGGGCACCCCTCAGTATCTTCTACTTTTACGCTTATTTTTAAGTCATTATTGTCTATTTTAAACTGAGAAATATCGGGCATTTTTACTGCTACACCTTCACTATGTACTTGCAAACGCGCAGATAAATCTTTAGCAATACCGACAAAACTCATTGCATCTGACCGATTGGGCGTCAATCCTATTTCGATAATTGTATCTTTTTCAATTTTAAAAACCTGATTGGCGGGAGTACCCACTGCTGTTTCATTTGGTAAAACAATGATACCTGAGTGATCATTTCCTATGCCCAATTCATCTTCTGCACAAATCATCCCTTGAGAAATAGCTCCCCGGATTTTACCTTCCTTCATCTTTAGCTCTTTGCCATCAGAAAAGTAAAGCGTTGTACCAATGGTCGCGACTACCACTTTTTGCCCTTTTGCTACATTAGGTGCACCACATACTATACTGAGGGGGTCACCCGTACCAATATCAACCTTCGTAATAGAGAGCTTATCGGCATCTGGATGTTTTTCACATTCTATAACTTGCCCGACGATTACACCTTCTAAATTACCTTTTATACCACCGATTTCCTCCATACCTTCTACCTCAAGACCTAAATCGGTCAGTAATTCAGCAATTTTCTCTGGCGTTTCATCGATAGAAATATATTCTTTGAGCCAATTAAGCGATATAGTCATATTTTAATATTGAATTTTTAAAATTGAGGTGCAAATTTATAGATTTTTCAGTTATAAAATAAGGAATATCGCAGAGTAAACTATTCCATATAAAAAAGAAAACGCCTAAAAGCGTATTAATGCTTTTAGGCGTCTCAATATTTTATTAAAAACTAATAATCTTAAAAGTTCGGACAGTAAACATTACGACGTTCGGGTCCACATATTTTGTATAAAAGTGCAAATTCAAAACCACCATTTGAGCGGCTTGCCGTTTTCAATGAAGACACATTCATATCGTAGCTGAATCCTATGCTAAAGTTTTGATAATCAAAACGAGTAGATAGAATTAGCGCATCCATAATCATTCCTCCTCCAGTACTGTTGCCTACACGTGCCCAAGTACCAAACTGTAGCGACTCGGTGCTTCGTTTATTGCTACTCAATGAGAAACGTAAACTTGTACCACCATTAACTTGCATATAAGGTCCTTGCAAGAAAGTAACAATACCGGGTAATAAACTGATACGCTCTCTCATTTGGAATTCGCCGCCTGCATGAATCGTAAATTTACTGGGCTTAGGCACAAATTTACCATCAGAGAATGATTGGTTTGCCCTGTTGATATGATCATACGCACCGCCGATATAAAAATTATTGCTTTCATCAAAGACTGAAAACCATAATAAACCTGCTGAGACATCCGCGTAAATGAAATTATCACGTTGGAAAATATTTTCACCACTTGCTACATTTGGGTCGAATACACCATTATTGTTTTGGCTACCCCATTGAGCATCCTGTGTATTGATGCCTCTCTGACCCACGCCCACGTCAGCGCCCATCACAAGGTAGTTGGCTTTTTTACGATAACCACCCATTTTTTTAGAATACGAAAACGAGCCAGTTAACTGGTTGGTTCGTAATTTTAGAGAGCCTGCTTGATCACCCCAAACGCTGCCGCCAATGCCGAAATAATCATAACGACCTACTGGTATGCGAGCATCATAGGCTACATTAAATGTTTGAAAAGCTTTATCTCTCAAAACCGACGCCCATTGGTTACGATAGTTTGCACTTAGACGTTGATTACAGTTCATAACACCTGTCAAAGCAGGGTTAAGATCCAATGGAGCCATGTAAAACTGAGAGTAGTGCACATCTTGAGCAGTAGCTGCCCAGCTTAATAGGCTGAATAGAATGAGTACTTGAATTTTTCTCATGTTTGAAGTAGGACTGATTGACTTTGTACCGAAATGGATTTTTAAATAATTTTTTGCCGAAAATCGACTGTAAAACTTTTTAATCAATAGGATTTAAAATGAATGGTATGCTTTAATCAATCGTAAAAACTTCAAAAGTACGCGCTTTGCAGCACATAAGAGAGAGCTCTACATTTGATATAATTGCACTATATCATTTTAGGAACCTACAAAGTTCAAAAAATTCAAGGAGAAAAAATCAAGATATGATAAATCGGTTGAATCTTTTGATTAAAAAACTGCTTGTAATTCGTTTATCAAAATTAAAAATAAAGAAAAGATACAGATTTCGATATGACTATCAGGACTTATCTTTCTCGACTTCTAACTGATTTAAATGTGGGCAGTAAAGCAATCTCAAAAATAAAGGAAATATTGAATAGCTGTTTGATTATATCTTACGAATAACAGCTTTTTAACATTTTAATATCTTTTTAATGCTTAACGTTGCACAATTAAACATTATTTCAAAAACGTGCCAAAATAACTTAAAATGGGTATTGACGCGATTTTTTTTTATTTTTCTGTTAACCATTGCGCTCCATACTGCTCAACAAGCAAATTATCGTAGTAATCAGCCTTTTCAAAAAGAGTGACTAAAAGCCTTTCTGCAACTTCCTCTTTGAGGTAACGATCATAAATTAAAAGCGATAAAATAATATCCTGTCCTCTTACGCTAAGGGTTACGCCTTCGTTGCGATAATTTTCGCGGAGTAAATATTCATAAACTGCCTTAATATTTTCTTTCGGTAAAATACATAAATGAGCATCACAAATAATGAGTCCATTTTGGCTATAATAGGCAATATTTATTTTTGCCGAGCCTTGCCTTATTTCCCAACTATTCGGTCCTCTACGGCTTAGGCGCACATCATACCCCAATTTTTTGAGCATGTTTTCAATCGTTAAACCAACACCTTCCGCTAAATATTCATCTGCATCCGACGCCAATTTTATCTTTGAACCACAATGAGGACAATATCCTTTTTCAACCGTGCTCTCAAATACAATATTGAGACAAGATTCACAACGTACAGCTATTTGACCTTCACCTTTATTGAAAGCCGTCAGAGCTTCATCCAAATATTTAGCGGGTAATGAAAAACCAATAGTATTACCATTCTGGATGATAAACGTATTCACTCCTACCACATCCCCCTCAGTATTAATGAGTGGTCCGCCGCTATTTCCTGGATTCAGCGCTGCATCATGCTGGATATAGTCAATATTATTATAGATATGTCGAGGGTTAGAAACGATGCCTTGAGTAAAAGAATATTTCAAACCAAAAGGATGCCCTATTGCCGTCACCCTTTCTCCTTCAGCCACTCTATTTTCAGCCAGTTTTACTGAGGGGATAGTCGTTTCACGGGGCATTTCTAAAAAAGCCAAATCAAATTTAGCATCATTGTATAGGACACGGCTAATTTGACGCTTAAGGCCAACTCCTTCAATCGTCACTTCATTATTGCCTTCCACCACATGGTTATTAGTTACAATGAGGTTGGGTGCTTTTAAATAAAAGCCCGTCCCCGTACTGAATGGTGTTGCTATCTGAATCACCACATTTTTGTATGTATCAACTATTTGTTGCATGCTTTTTTTACTTTGGGTTTCCAAACCTCAAAACAATTATTTAAATATTTAGCGAATTTAAGCTTGAATTTATTTGACAGATTTTAAGTAAATAGGCGTAAAGAAATAAACACTGCTATCGTCGGGCTGTAAAATGTAAAAAATGCGGAGCAAAGCGGAGTATTTTTACATTTTACAGAACCGACTTAAAAAGATAGCAGTGTTTATTTTAGCCCAACTACTTAAATACATAAAAAAGTGGTCACGATAGGAAT
>JANMYC010000864.1:0-5434 GCA_031381715.1 Saprospiraceae bacterium | reverse complement strand
GCTCAAATAGTACCTGTAATAGAAAAAATGGCTCAACAAAATCCGAACATAGAGCACCGCCTTATTTTCAGAGATGAGCACCCTAATGTTATGGAAAATTTCACAACGGATGGCAGCCGTTCTATCCCGATGATAGTGTGCTTAGATGAAAATTATAAGGTACTTTTTTCGTGGGGACCCCGCCCAAAAGCGTTACATGACATGGTACTCAAGGAGAAAAGAGTATTGATGTTGCTACCAAAAGAGGAAAGAAAAGCCTATTTTGATAAGGTGAAAACAGGGGTTCAAATGTGGTACAACGCGGATAAAACTGTTAGCATTCAAAATGAATTTTTGGGAATATTGAGCCCCTTTGTAGTTTGAGAAAGGTATAAATAATTGACTACCATAGGTATAACATATTATCTTATCCTAAAATATTTAAACTTAAATAATAATAATACGTAAGTCAATGGGCAAGTTTTGAATAAAAATCAATAGTTTTTTTATGAAAAACATCAAAAAAAGCATAATTTTACGACTATTAAATATCTCCTAAGAATTTAGGAGTGAGAATAGCTTTATAGTGATAGGCAAAGCCTTTTTTATAAAGTTGCATCAGCATACAACTTTAAGATTTTAAGTAAAAACTAAATTCACGTTTCAAACAGCATTCATACATCTATGGGAATGATAATATCCTTACTTAACCATAAAGGAGGTGTCGGTAAAACAACAAGCGCCATCAATATAGGTGCGGGATTAGTAGAATTAGGGAAAAAGGTACTTTTAATTGACCTTGATCCACAAGCGAATTTGACTTTATCGTTGGGGATTCCACGTCAGCGGGTGAGCATATATGAGGCTCTCCGTGGTGAATCTGAGTTAGAACCATTCACGGTTAAGCCTGGCATGGATGTGGTCACATCGTCTCTTGATTTATCTGGAGCTGAAATGGAACTCATCAATGAGGCTGGTAGAGAATATATTTTACGGGAGTTATTTGCACCACTGCAAGATCAATATGATTATATCTTGATAGATTGCCCGCCTTCGTTGGGGCTACTTACTTTGAATGCTTTAACTTGTAGCAAATATGTGATTATTCCGTTGCAAACTGAATTTTTAGCGCTACAAGGTTTAGCAAAAATTAAGCAAGTTATCGATAAAGTGCAATTCCGTTTGAATAAAAACTTGGAGATTGGGGGTGTAGTGGCAACAATGTACGATAGCCGCAGGGTTTTGAATCGCGATGTTGTAGAAACTATCCACAAATATTTTGAAGAAAAGGTATTCAAGACGTATATTCGGGATAACGTTGCTCTTGCGGAAGCACCTGCTCAACGTAAAGATATATTTGCATACAGTCCTAAAAGTTCAGGAGCGGAGGATTATCTTAATCTTTGCCGTGAAATTTTACAAAGAACAGAACCTGTAACGGCTCATTAAGCTATTGAACAGATTTTGCCAGATGAAGTAGGCGTTTAAAAATAACCTGCCTTTGTCGGCAGACAGGTCGACATTTTCTGTCGGGCTTAAAATTGTATAAAATACGAAGCGAAGCGGAGAATTTTATACAATTTTAAGAGCCGACTTAAAAAGAAAATGTCGGTTATTTTAGCCCAACTATTTAAAGTCACATTTTTCAGAATCAATATTTAATTCAAAGTTGTGAGTAAAAAGAAGTTTTCGAGTGGATTAGATTCGTTATTTGAGAATAACGAAGAGCAAAAAGAAATGGTTCAACCACACCCCTCAGTAAGAGAGGCTTTAAAACCAGACACAAGTGTTGTGGCTTTCCCAGCTGCTACCAATCGTCGTGTCAATTCGAAAAATTTCACGTCTGACCTTGATTCTCTTTTTCAAGAAGCTTTCACGGAAGCTGTAGAAGAAAAAGTAGAAAAGATGCGAAAAACTGTGGGGCTTGATGATCCATTTGAAAATAATCGCCGCCAATACAAACAACCATTGAGTGGCTTGGATGCACTCATTAGAAGCACCATAGATACATCTCTGGCAGGATTAGACCACGCGGCTATTAAGCGTTTGACGATAATGTTTGAAACTCAAAAAATAGAGAAACTGAAGTCAATCGCTAAAATGGAAAGAGCTTTCGTTAAAGACATTGTGAGTGGAATCCTCAGCGAGTTCATTGAAGATTATGAAAAGAAAACAGGCAAATCGTTATAAATAAACTTCCTCAAAATTGGCTATCAGCCAATTTTGAGGAAGTTTAGGTCGAATCAATTATACCCATTTATACCAAAAACAAACATTTATCATAAAATATGAGAAAACTCAAAAATTGTAAATAATGTCTTTTGCTTACTAAACAGGTATTTAAAATATCAGTCATTTTAAACGCCTACCTTTAGGCGTAAAGCAAAAAATAATCTACCCAACTTAGTCATTCTATTTCCTTTACTCTGCTCTAAATTTCTTTTAAATAATCCATTATTTCTCAAGAAATTTATATTGATTAAAGAAAATATAATAACCAATTTGGGTATATTATTTTTTGTTTTACGCCTTACAACTCTCCGCATTTCATGCCTAAAAAGCTGAATAATATTTTAATTTAAAAGACATTATCTATATTTTGAGTCTTTAGGACTATATTAATGCAATCACTCAACGAGCTAAGGCAATTTTACAATCATACGATTCATCCTGAGCTTATGCGTATGGAACATCGCAGGCACAGGCTATTGCTTTTTTTAGGCATGTCCTTTCTCGTCTTATTAAGTATCTTTCTTCTTCAAATTTACCTCAATATATTAGTGATTACATTGGCTCTTATGATTCCTTTGGTAATGTATATTACGCACATTTTCAATGAGTTAGAAACTTTTAAGAATACATTTAAACCCCAAGTTATATCCCTTCTCCTTGATTTTATAGACAATGATGTCACTTTTAATATCCCTTTGAAATATGTTGAGGATGCTTCCATATCACCAGAAACTTTTGCTGCCAGTCGCTTGTTTAATACAGTATCGCCTGATTATGTAGGAGAGGATTATATTAGTGGTGAAATGGGTGAGATGGAATTTGAAATGAGCGAATTAGCCGTCAAAGAGTTTTCGCCCGTGAGAAACCGGCTCGATGATGTGTTCAGAGGTGTATTTTTGCATGCCCGATTTGTGAGAGATGTGCAACTTCCCGACGGTGAAATATTGGTTCTTCCAAGGCATAAAAAGCAATATTTGTCGAAAACCATCAAATCTTTTACCGTGAATGGTGGGCGACAATACGAACCTCAGAACCTTCGTTTTAGCGATGAATTTGTGGTTTATAGTACAACAAATGCTAATATAAAAGGTTTTTTATCGAACGAAATGCAAAAAGCTATTATTCGATATAAGGAAAAAGGAGGAAAAGAAATTTATATATCTTTTATTGCCAATGATATTTATATTGCAGTAACGCAAGATAAAGATTTACTTGAGCCCGTTCTCTGGCAATCTAATGTAAGCTTCGATTTAATAAAAGAATTTTATGACGATTTGACACTACTCCTTAGTATAGTCTTGGATATTGACGCAAATAATTAAAAAACAGGCAATTTTATGCCTTAAAATACCACCAATACTGAGGGGGTATAGAATTTCAACAACCGCACGTTTAAAAGAAATCATTCATCATTTCAATCATTTAAATTTATAAGATGTTAAAAATCAGGAGATTATTTATACTATTAACCGTACTCACTTTGCTTGTCAATACGGCTTGTAAAACAAAAGCACAACAAGCCAAACCAATCAATACGGCGTCCGCAGTGCCTTCAAATACAAAATCTCTTTTATGGGAAATAAGTGGAAAGGATTTGAAAAAAACTTCTTATCTCTACGGGACTATACACCTCATCCCTAAAAAAGATTTTTTCATGACTGATGCCACCAAAAAGGCTTTCGATGCGAGTCAAAAAGTTACTTTTGAAATCAACATGAAGGAGATGAGCAATCCGATGGCAATGATGTCTATTTTCACAAAGGCATTAATTCCCAACGGAAAGAAACTAAAAGACTTTCTCAATGATGAGGATTATGGACTTGTGCAACGCAAATTTGATTCTTTAGGTTTGCCACTAAAAATGTTAGAACGGGTGAAACCCATGTTTCTGAGTGTCATGGTTGGTAGTGACGGAGAGCAGATACCGATGGATGGAAGTACAAAGGAATCCAATAAATCCACATCATACGAGATGGAATTTCTGAAAATGGGTGAAACTCAAAAGAAGGAATTCGGCGGTTTAGAAACGGTGGAATTTCAAATGGGCATTTTTGACTCAATCCCTTATCAAGTTCAAGCCGATATGCTCGTGAAAACCATTAAAAGTGGTGGTTCGGGTAGTGATGAACTGACTAAAATGGTAGAAATGTATAAAAACCAAGACATAGAAGCCATGTGCCAAATGCTCAAAAGCGGAGAAGAAAGTGAACTTGGTAACTATGAAAACATGCTTCTCAATAATCGCAACATCAATTGGATACCCCTTATGAGCAAAGCGATGCTTGAAAAGTCAACGTTCTTTGCAGTCGGCGCGGGGCATTTAGGTGGAGAGAAAGGCGTTGTCAATCTCTTGAAAAAGGCAGGTTATACCGTAAAACCCTTGAAATAAATTTATTTTACCTTGCTTTTTGTCAATTACAAGAGTTTAGATAAAATCAATCGAAAGATACAATGATTTTTAATTGCAATCGCAGTAAGCCCACAATGCTTACTGCGATTTTTTTTTATTCCACTTGTTTTAAAAAAGTGTAGATACCGCTTTTTTTAAAAGTATTTCTATCTTTGTGGCGTTATTAAGATTAAGGAAACCCCTTTTAAATTAAAAATTAGAATTAAAAAAATCAACGAAAATGCCTTATTTATTCACTTCCGAGTCCGTATCTGAAGGACACCCTGATAAAGTTGCTGACCAAATTTCCGACGCACTTATTGATAATTTTTTAGCATTTGACCCTACTTCAAAAGTAGCGTGTGAAACACTTGTCACTACTGGACAAGTTATCCTTGCGGGAGAGGTAAAGTCAAAATCCTTTCTGGATGTTCAAAAAATAGCGCGCGATGTCATTAAAAAAATCGGCTACACCAAAGCTGAGTACATGTTTGAAGCGGACTCTTGCGGGATTCTATCAGCGATTCATGAGCAATCTCCTGATATTAATCAAGGCGTTGAGCGTAAGAATCCTGAAGAGCAGGGCGCAGGCGACCAAGGCATGATGTTCGGTTACGCTACGCGTGAAACGGATAATTATATGCCCCTTCCTTTGGATTTGGCGCACCGGTTACTGATTGAGTTAGCCGCTATTCGTCGTGAAAATGATGCGATTAAATACCTTCGTCCCGATGCGAAATCGCAGGTAACGATTGAATATGATGATAATAATCAACCGATTCGCATTGATACGATTGTTATTTCTACGCAACACGACGATTTTGATGAAGAAGA
>JANMYC010000839.1:0-1790 GCA_031381715.1 Saprospiraceae bacterium | reverse complement strand
TCATGTATTTAGTTTTTAAGTTATGGTATTTAGATTTTAAGTTCTTGTATTTAGATTTTAAGTTATTGTATTTAGATTTTGAGTTTTTGTATTTAGATTTTAAGTTTTTGTATTTAGATTTTAAGTTCATGTATTTAGATTTTAAGTTTTTGTGAGGCATTATTTAGGCATTTTGATTTAAAAACAACACTTTGATATATCCATAAGATTTATATGATACCTAAAAATAAAAGCCTTTTTGACAATTTAAATTTAAAAAAGATGAGTAGATTTGTCGTACTTGAAGTTTTATTTCAAAAAAATTTAAAAAGAATTCAGAGAGTACGACAAAACTTTCAGATATTCACGAGTCAGCGGTTATTTTATGACGACATTCAGAAATATTAAATTAGTACTCTCAATATTATTCTTGTTGACAAGTTGTAAGACAGAGATAAAAGTAGATGAGAAAGATAAAATCTTCCATGCTGGCCCAGTTAATTCGGGATTTGGTGTAATTTATTGGGGACTTTATAAGGACAACAAATACCAATTTTGTGATGGAGACTTTATGGACTATGGATGCTACACTGGGCTGTATTCGCTTTCAGGTGACACAGTACTTTTACATGACCTAAAGAAGCATCGGGGTATTCCGACAAACAAATTCATTATTCGAAGATACAACGATATGGACAGCAGTTATTGGGCATGGAAGTATCCTGACAACAAAACTGACTGGAAAACACTACGATTCAATGACTCATTAATTGGCTCTACTGGGAACGTATTTCCATTAGATGAGAATAATAAAATCAAACTTGAAAAAGACAACTATTTTTTAATTCGACACGACAGTTTAAAAAACAACCGCTAACACTTGAGCCTGTAGTGGCGCGATCAGCCCACGACAGGATTATGTTGAATGAAGCCTGTGAGCTGCTAAACATTCCCATATTTATGTGAAATTGAACCATGTTCATATATTACATATCCATCCTCGGCGTAGGCGCAATAGTATGGTCAACGAATTGCCCTTTTAAATATTTTTGGTAGGCGGTAACGGCAATCATGCCCGCATTATCTGTGCAATATTGAAATTTAGGGATGTATGTAACCCACCCCTCAGTATCGCCCGCTTTTTCAAGGGCTTCTCGAAGTCCCGAATTAGCCGAAACACCGCCCGCAATGGCTACTTCACGAATACCCGTTTGGAGAGCCGCTTTTTTCAATTTATTCATTAAAATACTGATGATTCGGCTTTGTACTGAAGCACATATATCATTGAGGTTTTCCTTGATAAAATCGGGATTTTCCTTGATTTTCTTTTGTAAAAAGTATAAAATAGAGGTTTTTAAACCACTGAAACTGAAATTTAATTCAGGTATTTGTGGTTCTGGAAATTCAAAAACGGGTTTACCCAATCGAGCCAATTTATCGATAATGGGTCCCGCAGGATAATCCAAACCGAGTATTTTACCCGTTTTATCAAAAGCTTCGCCAGCCGCATCGTCAGTGGTTTCGCCCAATATTTCCATATCCAAGTAATCATTTACCTTCACAATTTGAGTATGACCACCCGAAACGGTGAGGCATAAAAAAGGAAAATTAGGCTTTGGATCCTCTGCAAAATGGGCCAAAACGTGCGCTTGCATGTGGTGAACTTCAATCATCGGAATATCCAAAGAAAGGGCTAAACCTTTAGCAAATGAAACGCCCACCAATAACGAACCTATCAAGCCCGGTCCCCTTGTGAAAGCAATTGCATCCAAATCAGTCTTTAAAATTCCCGCTTTTTGAATAGCCATTTC
>JANMYC010000799.1:0-6610 GCA_031381715.1 Saprospiraceae bacterium | reverse complement strand
CTCAAAATGATATATTTGGCATTCAACATGCCATATAAAGGCATACTTTTCGCTTTAAAAAAAGGAATAGGCAACTCCTTCCCTTCCATATAAAGTTGGTGTAATCCATATAACTCGCCATCCTCCAAATAACGCTCACGCATCTCTTGGTAAATCATCATTTTCGCTGCGTGATAACCACCTACCGATTTATGGAACATTGAAGTGCTCGCATTTTCAAAAGGTGAACCTTTGCGCAAATCCAAAACCCGGAAACTCAAATCCTTATCTTTCATAATCATTTGGTCAACTGGTGCAGGCTTCAATTCTTCTTGTGCAGCTGCGGGTTCTTGGAATTTTCCATCGTAAATAACCCGACGAGATGCCATCCAAGCGTCCCCAAAACTCAATAAGCCAATCGCTGCCACGGCTACCCAAGTTTTAGTGATGAAACCTTTTAAATATACCCATAAAATAGCCGCCGAAGCCAATATCAACATCAACGAACGCAAGGCATCCGCTTTCATTACTGCCGCGCGAGCCTCTTTGATACTCGGCATCGCTTGCTGAATTTGCTGACCATATTGAGCAATCATTTTAGCGTCGTTGCCACCTGTGGTATCTCCCATCATCGCTAAAATGCATAAAACGCCAGTTATACCCGCCGAAAATAGTACTGCTTTCTGCTTTTTATCCGCCGATACTGAGGGGTCAAAGAACTTTTGTAAAGCCATCATCGCCATCAAAGCAAAGAGCAATTGACCCAACCCCAAAGCCTGCGTATGCGCTCTGAATTTATTGAAAAGCGGGAAAGTATCGTATAACAAGTTGCCAATCAACGAGTTACCACCCCATGAAATGCCTATCATCAGAAGCGAAGCCGCAAAAATGCTCCACCGCCAACGATTTTCAACTAAAAACATCCCCAAAACAAAAAGGAAAACCAATATCGCACCATAATATATACCCACACCCACAAAAGGCTGTTTACCCATATACAATAAGCCCGTCATTTGTCCCAATTGTTCTGCATCCGTTCCTACCCAATTTTGCGAAGAGCCACCACCGTAAGCATTTTGCACTAAAAGGGTCATCGTTTCGCCGATGCCATAACTCCAACCAAAAGCATAATCCTTTGACAATCCACCATCAGCATTGCTCGAAGCTGCTCCTCCATTTTTAGTTTGGATGGCTTGTTTTGTTGCCGCTGAAAGCTCCGTTTTACCACGGGTACTTTCTGATTGATATTCAAGAGTCGTCCAAAGGGTGGTCATATTCGCAGAAACCCCTAAAACTACTCCCAATAATAAAGCTCCTGCCCCTTTGCCAAATTCCACAAAATTGCTTGTGCGGATGGCATTCACCAATTCGGAAACGCCAAAAATCCCTAAAATCAAGAAGGTATAATAAGTAATTTGGTAGTGGTTCGCATATATTTGTAGAGCCACAAACAAAGCAAAAAGCGCCCCACCGATAACATATTTCCCTCTAAAAGCCAATATGGCACCCGCCAATATCCCCGGAGAATAACCCAAAGCCACCATTTTAGTAGAGTGACCCGCCGCAATAATATCCATATTAAAAGTTGAAATACCGAATGCAATTGCCCCTAAAAGTGATAATCGCCAATCCACCCGCATCACGCTCAAAAGTAAGTACATACACATCATGGCTAAAAGCACTTCGCCAAAAGGTGATGTCAAGGGTTGAAATGCCATTAAAAGTCCAAAAACATAGCGCGTCAAATTTCCTTTACCATCCAACCAAATTTGAAAAGTGGGCATACCACTGAAATATGAACCCGTCCAAAGAGGACCATGCCCTGTTTCATTTTTATATTTAAAAATTTCAGATTGAGACGCATTGGCTTGATTAATATCATTTTGACTCAGTACCTTTCCATCAAAAACGTAAGGACTGAAAAACATCATCGCTATAATGACCATCACGACGAGCGCAATACCATGCGGCAAAAGTTTTTTAAAAATAGGAGTATTCATTTTTTATATTCTATTGTTTTAATTTCAATAATTTTACGCCCGTAAAGCGGAACGATAATTTTTAGAACCGCAAAATGTAAAATTTTAAATATAAAATGTAAAACCGAAGGAAACAGCTTTTAATATTTTTGCGGTTTTACACCTGCCTGACGGCAGTCCGGTTTAAAATTTTACATTTTGCGGTTTTCAATAAATTCTGAGTGCCAAAAGTATCAAATAAATAAAGTTTTTGGGTAAAAAACTCCGTTTAAAATTTCGTAATTTCTGTAATTTTTGAGGACATTGTGCGTATAAGTAGTTGAATTTAAATAATCGACACAACTTGGTTCAAGTTTTAAACTTGAACCAAGTTATAAATAATTGAAAATGAATTATTAACAACAGAAAAATTGTTGGTTTTATCAATTCAACTACTTGATAACGCTGTATCCATTATCTAACGACTATCATCTTGACTAAAACATATTTTACGGGGCTTAATGCGCTCCGATTTTTTGCCGCTTTCTTCGTTTTACTGCACCATTCCGAAACCATTCGGGCTAAAAATGGCTTGCCTAATTTGGAGTCTTTTTCAGCATTTCAAAATGGTACATTGTCGGTTTCATTCTTTTTTGTACTGAGTGGTTTCTTGATTACTTATTTGTTGCTCGAAGAAATCCAACGTACCAACGATGTGAGTATCAAAAGATTCTATATTCGGCGCGTTAAACGCATCTGGCCCCTTTATTTTTTAATGGTTTTTATCGGTTTAGTAGCCATTCCTGTTTTTTTAAACACCATTCATTATGATTATAAAATGCCATACGATACGACTACTGCGGGCGTTTTGTTTGCATTTTTCCTCAGTTTCGTTGTCAATGCCTTGTATGGCAGCCACCTTTTAGAGCCGCTTTGGTCCATTGGCGTGGAGGAATATTTTTACTTGATATGGGCACCTTTTTTCAAGTTTTTTAAAAAAAATCCCTTGAAAATCATTTTAACGGTTTTTATTATTAAAACTTTCATCCTGCTTTTTTATCAGATTTGCAGCAGTGAAATGCCTTCCTTTTTACTTTTAAAAGAGATATTAACCACATTAAAATTTGAATTAATGGCTATCGGGGGCTTTGGTGCTTTGTACGTTTTTAATAATAAAAATAACCTTACCAACGCTTGGTTTTTCTCTACACCGGCTCAGGTTATCTTTTTCAGTCTCCTATTTATACGTTTATTTTTTCATGCTTATTTGACTGAAAATCAATATTATATATTCACGAGCATATTCCAAACGCCCATTTTAGCGCCATATACTGAGGGGGTATTGTTCCTTTGGCTGATAATGAATATTTCACTCAATCCCAACAGTTTTTTCAAACTCACGCACCCGATTCTGGAAAAACTCGGCGATATTTCATACGGCATATATATGTATCAAATGCTCGTGATATTTGGGGCGGTTTTAATATTGAAAAAAACGTTGCTCAACGCTACCCCCTCAGTAGGAACGGCAATTTTTTATACTTTTACCATTACAGGCGTTTTGGCAATTTCGTGGCTCTCCAAACGCTATTTTGAGAATTATTTTTTAAAATGAATTGAAATGTTGTATTGCTATATTGTTTTTATTAAATGATGATTTTTAGTAATTGCTTAGCTTCGCAGTCGCCTACGCTCCGTTTAGCCACTGATTACACTGAAATCACTGATTTTACACTGATTTATAAGTAATTTTAAATCAGTGTAAATCAGTCTATATCTGTAAAATCAGTGGCTAAACGGAGCTTAAGCGACTGCATAGCTAAGCAATTACAATTTTTAAATACAAAAATTCAACATCTAAACAGCAAAACAATACAGCAATTCAACAATACAACAATACATTAAATGACCTTTTCAATCATAACCGTCGTTTTTAACGGCGAAAATCTTATTGAAGGCACGATTCAGAGCGTTGTGAATCAGACCTACCCTAATATCGAATACATCATCGTGGATGGTGCTTCGAAGGACGGAACTATGGATATTGTGAATAAGTATGTGGATAAGTACCGCATTCGATGGATTTCGGAGCCCGATAAAGGCTTATACGATGCCATGAATAAAGGTTTGAAAATGGCAACGGGGGATTTTGTTCTGTTTTTAAACGCTGGTGACCGCCTTTTTGACATTAAAACGCTTGAAAAAATGGCTGCTCAAGCCACCGTCGAAACGGATATTCTGTACGGTGAAACGATGCTCGTAGACGATGCCCGCACCCACGTAGGCACTCGCACGGAGATGAGCGTGCAAAAACTGCCCGAGAAATTGACTTGGCGCAGCATGAAGCAAGGCATGGTAGTCTGTCATCAATCGTTTTTACCGAGGCGAACGTTGGCTCCTCAGTATATCCCGAATAATCTCGCGGCGGATATTGATTGGGTGATAAAATGCTTGAAAGAGGCTAAAAGTGTGGTCAATACGCACTTGATTGTCTCTGAATATTTAATGGGCGGCATGTCGAAAAAGCGACACAATCAATCCTTGAAAGATAGATATGTGATTTTAAAAGAACATTTTGGCTTTATGTCGAATATATTGAATCACGCTTTCATCATCGGAAGAGCCGTTATTTTTAAACTTTTCAATAGAAATGGGTATTAATTAGGCGACAGTTATTGGGTTTTGGTTTTAGTTATTGAAGCTAACATATCATGCAATGTGCGAGTCCGCTGGACTCAATATCATAATTCAAATTGAGTCCAGCGGACTCGTACATCAAAAACAAGATTTAAACCCAGCCTTTCGCCTAATTTTAAAATATAAAAATCGTGATTGACTTTTTAAAAACAGATAGAAAAGAATCTTTCAGCACCCGTCGTTTTCGTTTTTTGATGAACTGTTATCCGATGTATTTCGGGACGGGTGGTAAAATCACATTTTGGTCAGGTGATTCGCATGAAGTGCACCTTAAATTACGCCTCAGCTTGTGGACGCGCAATCTTGTTGGGACAATGTTCGGTGGCTCCATGTTTGCGGCAGCTGACCCTTTTTATATGATTATGCTTACCCGCTGTTTGGGCAACGAGTATGTGGTGTGGGATAAATCGGCTTCGATTCGCTTTCGCCGTCCCGGAAAATCAACGCTTTATGCTAAATTTGAACTATCCGACGAATTGCTCAAAACCATAAAAAAACAAGTGGCTGAAAACGGGGAAACGGAGCATACTTTTACCATTCAATGGCTCAATACTGAGGGGGTCGTCCACGCTGAATCCGAACGCAATTGCTATATCGCCGACAAAGCATTTTATCAAAAAAAGAAAGGAGAAACGCAGAAAGTACGGTTTAAATAGCTTTTTGGTGCTTGGTTGTTAGTGCTTAGTGCTTGGTCAAAGAGCAATGCACTAAGCACCAAGCACCAGCAACCAAGCACCAAAAATGAGAATAGCGGTCAATACAAGGTTTTTACTCAAAAATAAGTTAGAGGGCATTGGGCGTTTTACTTATGAAACGATGCAGCGTTTGGCGGTGGCACACCCTGAGCATGAGTTCATTTTTTTGTTTGATAGAGCCTTTGATGCTTCTTTTGTTTTTAGTAAAAACGTGACACCGGTGGTGCTGTTTCCGCAAGCTCGGCATCCGATTTTATTTATTTGGTGGTTTGAGTGGTCGGTGGTGCGGGCTTTGAAAAAGTATCAAGCGGATGTTTTTATTTCGCCCGATAATTTTTTAAGTTTACGGTCGAAAGTGCCGACGGTTTTAGTGGTGCACGATATTGCTTTTGTGCATTTCAAAGACGGCGATAAATGGATAAATAAGGTATATTATCGCTATTTCATGCCCCGTTTTTTAAGAAAAGCACATCATATTTTAACGGTTTCGGAATTCACGAAGCAGGATATTGTCGAGCATTTTAATATTGAAAAAGATAAAATTACAGTTTGCTATAATGGTTGTCGGGAGGGTTTTTATCCAAATCAAATTTTAGATTCTAAAAGTGATTATTTCATATATATGGGTGCGGTGCATCCTCGTAAGAATGTGCACCACTTGATAGAAGCTTTTGATTTATTTAAAAAACGGTACAATTCGGCTTTAAAACTCATGATTTGTGGTCGTTTTGCTTGGCAGACAGGGGCAGTAAAATCGGCTTATGATGCGGCGGAACATAAATCGGATATTATTTTTAAAGGTTATGTCACCGACGAAGAAGCCGTTTCGTTGATGCAAAATGCGTTGGGTTTGGTGTATGTTTCTAATTTTGAAGGTTTCGGCATTCCGCTTTTGGAAGCCATGCATTGCGATATTCCGATTGTCACCTCCAATATATCTTCAATGCCGGAAGTTGTCGGCGATGCAGCCATTTTGGTCAATCCCGAATCCGTGGAGGAGATTGCGAAAGCCCTTTCAAAATTGGCTTTTAATGATGGATTGAGACAGGTTTTAATAGAAAAAGGGCGTATTCAAAGAACAAAATTTAGTTGGGAAAAAACAGCGCAGGTTTTATTTAATAAGACGTTAGATTTTAGACATTAGATATATAAAATGCATATATCTAATGCCTAACATCTTAAATCTAACATCTTAAATCTAACATCTTAAATCTAACATCTTAAATCTAACATCAAAAAAAATGACTATAAAAGAAACGCAAGAGACCGTCGATAACTGGA
>JANMYC010000776.1:0-2361 GCA_031381715.1 Saprospiraceae bacterium | reverse complement strand
CGATTTTAACGCCCGAATCAGCCATATTAAACATGGAGGAATTATTGGCTAAAACGATGAGAGCACCCGTTTCTGAATCGCTTAACTCACTTATGGCATTATATAACTCATTGATTACCAATGTCTCATCACTTTTATTTTCAGTAGTCGGGTTGATGAAATTGAGCCGACCCCTGAGTGTTTGATTACCAATGAGTAGTAAAAAACGGCGCAATTCAGGTTGAAAAACAATGGCTATAATGACCACGCCTACGCTCACAAATTGCCCTAAAATCATGGAAAGCAATTCCATTTTTAGGGTTTTTACCAACCACCATACCGTGTAAAGTAGTACAACTCCCACAAATATATTGAAGGCAACTGACCCCCTCAGTAAGCGATAAACTAAGTAGATTAAATATCCCACTACCAGTATATCCACGATGTCCCAAAAGCGAATATTTAAAAAACCTATGTCAAATAGAAAGAAATGAATCATTGTTACAGTTTCTTAATACCCATGCTGTAAAACATAAATGAGAGAATATCCGCACCTTCTTCAATTACTTTTGAAGTTGGTTTTCCCGCACCATGTCCACCAGAAGTTTCAATCCGAATGAGTGCTGGCGTAGTGCCGATATGATTTTCCTGTAAAGCTGCCGCAAATTTGAAAGAATGTGCGGGCACTACTCGGTCATCATGGTCACCTGTGGTGATGAGCGTTGCGGGGTATTTAGCTTTTTTAACGTTATGAAGCGGTGAATATTTATAAAGATACTTAAAATTATCCTCTTTTTCGCTTAATCCGTAATCAACTGACCACGCACGACCTATGGTAAACTTGTGATACCGCAACATATCCAAAACGCCCACGGCAGGGAACGCTACTTTAAAAAGTTCAGGTCTTTGGGTCATACATGCGCCCACGAGTAAGCCGCCGTTTGAACCACCTTGAATCGCTAAAAACTGATTTGACGTATATTTTTCCTTGATTAAATACTCCGCAGCGGCTATAAAATCGTCAAAAACATTTTGTTTGCGTTCTTTGGTGCCCGCTTTATGCCATGCTTCACCGAACTCACCACCGCCCCGAATATTGGCTACGGCATAGATTCCGCCCATTTCTAAAAGCATAGCCCTTGAAATTGAAAACTGTGGTTGTTGGCTGATATTAAAACCGCCATAACCATATAGTAGGGTAGGGTTTTTACCATTCAATTTCACGCCTTTTTTATAGCTGATAAACATCGGAACTTTAGTACCATCTTTTGAAGTGTACCAAACTTGCTTGGTTTCATATTTATCGCTTTCAAAATCCACTTTTGGCGCTTTAAAAATCTTGGATTTCATGGTTTCTAAGTCCAATTCGTAGATTGTAGGTGGGCGCGTAAAACTTGAAAATGAGTAATATCCTACTTTTTCATCGCGTTTTCCGCTGACGCCTCCCGTGGTGCCGATGCCCGGCAACTCCAATTCGTTCAATAATTTACCCGATAAATCATGAAATTTGACTTTACTCGCGGCATTATGAAGCCAAACTGTTTCTAATTTTCCCCCAATGATGCCGCCACTTTGGAGCACATCGTTTTTATCTTCGGCAACAATTTCTTTCCAATTTTTTTCCTCGGGAGTAGCAATATTGATGGCAATAATGCGGCTTTTAGGGGCTTTGTAATTGGTTTCGACGTATATCCAATCGCCTTCATTATCAATTACTTGCCAATCTTTTTCAAAATTATCCGCCACTTTCACAAATCCTACACTGGGATTTTTAGTGTCTTTTATTAAAAGCATATTACCACTTGTCCCTTCACTGATGCTAACACATATGAATCTTTCATCTTCTGTTACTCGGGAGTAAATATTGCGTTTGGGATTGTCTTTGTCCTCAAAAATGAGTTCATCATCAGCTTGGGTGGTACCTATTTTATGAAAATACACTTTGTGATTGATTAGTGCACCTTTTAATTCGTCACCCTTTGTGGGTTCAGGATAGCGACTGTAGAGGAAACCATCGCCCAACCATTGTACACCGCTGAACTTGACCCAATCAATTTCATCCTTCAAAGTTTCACCCGTTTTGAGGTCTTTTACGTGGATGCTTTGCCAATCAGACCCTGCTTTTGAAAGCTGATAGGCTAATTTATCGCCAGCTTTATTAAAAGAAATACCCGCTAAAGCCACGATTCCTTCCTTTGAAAGGGTGTTGGGGTCGAGCATTACTGAGGGGGGAGCGTTTAAATTATCTTGAACATATAAAACGGATTGGTTTTGCAAGCCATCATTTTTGAAGACAAAGACAATCCCAAACGCAATATTTACTCCCGAGTAACAGAAGATGAAAGATTCATATGTGTCAGCATCAGTGAGGGCACAAGTGGC
>JANMYC010000774.1:0-3482 GCA_031381715.1 Saprospiraceae bacterium | reverse complement strand
ATTTGTAGGAGCAGCCACCGTCAGGCAGAATGTTTTAGGCAGTAAAAACATAGCACCCAACGCCGAGCAACTTCAAAAAATGAAAGCACTCGTTCGGCAAGCGATGGAGGAAGGCGCTATGGGTATCGGTTCAGCCCTTATTTATGCCCCCGGCACTTACGCCAAAACGGATGAATTGACAGAACTCTGTAAAGTCGCTGCGGAGTACGATGGCATG
This sequence comes from Saprospiraceae bacterium, assembly GCA_031381715.1. Taxonomy (GTDB): domain Bacteria; phylum Bacteroidota; class Bacteroidia; order Chitinophagales; family Saprospiraceae; genus JAAFJT01. The sequence goes on along the minus strand of JANMYC010000774.1, from coordinate 3,265 downwards.
TACGTCAGCCACATGCGCAGCGAAGGCAATCGCCTTGTGGAAGCCGTGGATGAACTAATGTCCATCGCTAAAAATGCCAAAATCAGAGCTGAAATATACCACCTCAAAGCAGCTGGTAAGCAAAATTGGGACAAAATTGATGATGTGATTATCAAAATTGATAAAGCGCGTGCCAGTGGTTTGGAAATTTCAACGAATATGTACACCTACATAGCGGGCGCAACAGGCTTGGATGCCGCCATGCCCCCCTCAGTACAAGAGGGCGGATATAAGGAATGGGCGCGTAGATTGCAAGACCCCGTGATTAGAAAACAGGTTTTAAAAGATATGGTTACGCCAAGCAACGATTGGGAAAATCTGCTGCTTGGTGCTACACCTAAAGGGGCATTATTGGTTGGTTTTAAAAGCGATAGTTTACATCATTTAGTTGGTAAAACGCTGGAAGAAGCCGCTAAAATATACGGTAAAACGCCTCAAGAAACCGCTATTGACCTTGTTGTGAAAGATGGTAGCCGAGTGGAAGTCGTTTACTTTTTAATGTCAGAAGAGAATGTCAAACAGCAAATTCAACTGCCTTACATGGCATTTGGCTCGGATGCTGGCTCCATGGCACCCGAAGGAATTTTCTTAAAATCTTCGACGCATCCACGGGCTTATGGCAATTTTGCGAGGCTTTTGGGCAAATATGTGAGAGATGAAAAGGTAATTTCGCTACAAGATGCGGTTCGGAAACTGACATCATTGCCAGCTTCGAGGTTAAAAATCAAAAAAAGGGGAATGATAAAAGTAGGTTATTATGCAGATGTGGCAGTATTCGACCCCCTCAGTATAAAAGACAACGCGACATTTGAAAAGCCTCATCAATTGGCTACGGGCATGAAGCACGTATTCGTCAATGGTGTGCAAGTTTTGAAGGAAGGCGGACACACGGGCGCGAAATCGGGCAGAGTAATTTATGGCCCTGGTAAAAAACAATAAAAACACCTATAAATCCCAAAAAGAACGGGGTGGCTGGCGGCGAAAATAACGTCTAATTTTGTCAGCGGTAACAATACAATTAAGGAAGAAGTTTTGAACGATATGTTCCAAATATATTCTAAGAGCAATTCTCATGATATTTGATATTAAATTGGTTCATAAAATAAAACTTAGGAGATAGATAGAGTTTCTCTACCTCTTAATCATTTTTGTGCCCTATTGTTTGAGTAATTTCTTATTCCATACAAATATAGACTACTTTTCTGAATTTTCAAAATTTTCTGAAAGTTTTATAAGTTTTTATTTCAATAATTTCTAAATGCTTTAATCTTAAAATTTAAAGCCTTCTAATGGTGTTTATTGGTATATATTTTATAAAATTGTGGTATTAATTACAAAATTCAGTTTACAAACTATTTTAAAGCTTAAAATAGATAGCAACCATTATGAATAAAACAGAGCTGAACGAGCTTTTGAAAAATCGACGCTCAATATTTCCTCCAAGCTACACTGAGCAAGAAATTTCTGAAGAAATTATCAATCAAGTACTTGAAAATGCCAATTTTGCACCTACGCATAAGCTTACCGAGCCGTGGCGATTCAAAATACTGAGGGGGGCTGCGTTACAAAGGTTGGCGGCTTTTTTAGTAGAAGACTACATGAAAAATACGCCCACTGAACAACAAAGTGAAATAAAGCTCAAAAAAATGGCTGAAAACCCCTTGCGTTCCAATTGCGTCATAGCGATTTGTATGCAACGGCATCCTGCCTTATTGCCTGAGTGGGAGGAGATTGCGGCTGTTTCAGCAGCTGTTCAAAATATGTGGCTCACCTGCACAGCTTATGAGATTGGTTGTTATTGGAGTTCGCCAGGTGCCATTGCTCGAGTAGGTGATTTTTTTGAACTGGCTGAAAATGAGACTTGCTTAGGTTTTTTATACATGGGGCATACTGAGGCTACATTGCCTGCTACTAAAAGAACACCAATTGAAGATAAATGTGTTTGGATAAACGAATAATTAGACATTATACCGCCAAATTTCTGGCGATTAAAATATGGGTGCAACTAAAATTTGTAGAAAAATACTTGGAAGCATAGTTAGAAGCACAACTACGTGTATGTTACCACGAATTTTACGAATTTACGAATTTAACCAATCTACGTGTTGACAATTTTATCGAATTTTACTTTGAAACCCTACATAATTTTTTTTAGCCACGAATTAACGAATTTCGCTAATTTAGATGTCGAAAATTTTATCGAATTAAACGAAATTGCCCTTAAGGGCAATTCAATTAGTAAAATTAGATTAAATAAGTCAACATCTAAATTGGTGTAATTCGTTAATTCGTGGCTAAAAAAATTTTATGTAGGGTTTTAAAAATTTTACTAATAAATTGCCCTTAAGGGCAATTTTAGTGACGTTTAACATAATTTTTTGTCAACACGTAGATTGGTTAAATTCGTAAATTCGTAAAATTCGTGGTAACATATACGTAATTGTGGCACAAATAAAAGCTTCAAAATATTATGTACGATTTTTAAATAGTTTTCTACAAATCTTGGTTACACCCTTAAAATATACATAAACATTTGAATATCAATAGTTTAACTATGAAATTATTAAACAGATACCCCTTCAGTATTTTACTGTTTATTTTACTATTTTTAGTGTTAAAAAGCTGTGTCCCACCTGAATATGGTAAAGAGAAATACGAGGGCATAGCCATTGATTTCAGCGATAAGCAAATCCAAATAATCTACAATTTGCAGGAAAAGCAAGCAGTGGATAGTCTTTTATTGTTTTTAAGACATGAAAACCCAACGCACCGTTACGTGGCGACAATGGCTTTTGCTTCTTTAAAAGATAAAAAAGGACTGGATTCCATCGCCCGATTATTAAAAGATGAATTTACGGATGTCCGAGTAGCCGCCGCGTATGCTTTAGGACAAATTGGCGAATCAAGGGCAGAAGATATACTTTTAGGTGCTTTTGAAAGTCAAGATACCGTGGGTGCTTATGCTAATTTCAATGCTACTATCATGGAAGCCGTTGGGAAATGCGGCACTGCTAAGCGATTAAATGACCTCTGCAATATTACTACTTTTAAAATAAGTGATTCCGCGCTCCTATCAGGGCAAGCTTACGGCATTTATCGCTACGGGATGAGAGATACTTTTAATACTGCCAGTATTCAAAAAATGGTTTCTTTTATTGACAATGGTAATTATCCTACAACTGTTAGAATGATTGCAGCCAATTACCTTGCTCGAATCAAAACAAAA
>JANMYC010000772.1:0-6429 GCA_031381715.1 Saprospiraceae bacterium | reverse complement strand
GTCTATTTTGCCTTTGGATTGTTGGGTTTGGCAACTGGGAAGTTTTTCATCGATTGGTTCAACTATCATCCAGAATATTCCCACGATTATTCGATTAAAGATTTTTTTTACAACGTTTTTTTTCTTGGCACTTTTAGCATTAACTTTCAAACAATGTTTGGCTTTCATCGCCCTGTTTCATCATTAATGGTGTCGCATTTTTGGTCATTGGGGATTGAAGAGCAATTTTATCTATTATGGGCACCTTGTATGTTTTTTTTCAGAAAAAAAACGTGGGTTCTTATTTTCATCTTTACCTTAATAGGCTGGTATTTTAATACAATTCCTTTTGAAAAAGTAAGCCAATATGAATCTTTTCATATCAATTTTACTATCAATCGCTTTTTTCACTTTGGTTTGGGGGCTGGACTTGCTTGGATAATTCGCTATGTTCCATTAGTGCAAATAAGGGATTTTTTATTAAAATGGATTAAAAGATACACCCCCCCGAGTAGTCGGGGCAGGCTCTCAGTATTGACAGCAAAAAGTGTGATTTCTACTATTTTAAAACCTGAAAATGTACTAAATGGCTTTTTATTGATTATACAAAGTTTGTTTTTAACATATATATCAATCTATCTTTTAGGCAATCATTATCCGTTAAAAGAGCGTTTAATTAACGGTTGGGTATCGGTGGGGATAATCACTATGGCTATAATGCCTATATCTATTTTGACCTTTTTTTTACTTGAAACAAGAGCGTTCAAGTATCTTGGCAGAATTTCATTTGGTATTTATATATATCATTTAATTTCTATTCATTTGATTGATAAATTATTGGAAACTTTGGGGAACACGCCTTTACAAACCAGTTATTATTATTTACTGCCTTTTTTATCAACTACAATGGCAATAGCTGCTGCTGCTGCTTCTTATGAATATTTTGAAAAGTATTTTTTAACGTTAAAGACAAAGTTTCATATTGGATGAAGATATTTTTGATTGGGTTTATGGGTTGCGGTAAAAGCTACATTGGAAAAAAATTAGCAGCCTTATTGGGTTTTGAATTCCTTGATTTAGATTCTTTGCTTGAAAATACTGAGGGGGGGACTGTCGGTGAGATTTTTGAACAAAAAGGTGAGCCCTATTTTAGACAAATTGAAAGTGATAGTTTAAAAGGGTTGAGTAAATGGTCGGATTTGGTGGTGGCAACTGGCGGTGGTGCTGCTTGTTTTAATGACAATATAAAATGGATGAACGAAAATGGTGTGACGGTATATTTAGAAACGACATCGCAGCTTTTGCTTGAGCGTTTAGTACCGCAGACCGAACAGCGTCCTTTACTGAGGGGTAAGTCAGAGTCAGAGCTTTTGGCGTTCATTGAGAATAAAGTGGCGGATAGAGCGTTTTATTACAATCAAGCTCATATTATTGTTCGTCAATCCGAAAACGATGATGAGATTGTATTTGAAATATTGAAAAGAATTTTGGATTATCGCCAATCTAATTGATATTCTGTAACGTGATTTTGGTATTTTAAGTGAAAAAGGCGATAAAAACGCTTTAGTTTTTGTTTTAGAGGCGGCATTGTATTACATTTGTCCAACTCCTCTGGGACAACTCACCTCGATAACTGATTTCATCACACCAAGATCTAATTAGATTTATAAAAATCTAAACAATTCCAATAGTTAGCGGACAAGACAAATTACAGACAAGATATTTAACGTATTAATACCCCCTTTACCCCCTTTTTTTACAGGCTGAGCAAGAAACATTACCAACAGAAAACTCGCATCAAAGAGAACAAACATATTATCAAAATTTCACAAAGGCGCGGAAAAGTTTTAACTTTACCGCGCTTTTGGCGTTTATGTATTTGGTGCTTGGTTGTTGGTGCCTGGTGCTTAGTGCTTGGTCACGAGTAACAAGCACCAACAACCAAGCACCAAAATCAAAGGAATTTTTTAATAGTTTATAATATATTTTTATGGAACATCAACATTGTGTTATTATTGGTTCGGGACCTTCGGGTTATACGGCGGCAATTTATGCTTCAAGAGCGGGTTTGAAGCCAATCTTATATACGGGCAGAGAACCGGGTGGTCAGTTAATGATTACGACTGAGGTAGATAATTTTCCGGGTTATCCTGATGGCATTGGAGGCCCCGCTATGATGGAGGATTTGAAAAAACAGGCGGAGAGATTCGGTACGGAAGTTCGGTATGAATTGATTGAAAAAGTGGACTTCTCGGGGCATCCCCACAAGCTTTATACTGAGGGGGGGACTGAAATCACGGCGGATGCAATAATTATCTCCACGGGCGCAAGTGCAAAATGGCTCGGCTTAAAAAATGAGGAAAGATTAATGAATAGAGGTGTATCGGCTTGTGCTGTATGCGACGGCTTTTTTTTCAAAAATCAGGAAGTGGCAATAGTCGGCGGTGGCGATACAGCAGCTGAGGAATCTACTTATTTGGCTAAATTATGTAAAACAGTGCATTTATTGGTGCGCCGTGATGAAATGCGGGCATCTAAAATCATGCAACAGCGGGTCATGAATACGCCTAATTTGATAGTTCATTGGAATACTGAAACGCTCGATATATTGGGTGAGGATGAGGTAAAAGGCGTTAAAATCAGAAATGTTATTACGAAAGAGGAGGAAGTGCTGGATGTAACGGGCTTTTTTGTGGCGATTGGTCACAAACCTAATACCGACATTTTTAAAGGGTGGTTGAATTTTGATGAAACGGGATACATCGTTATATCAAAGCCGGGTACGTCATATACCAATGTTGAAGGAGTATTTGTAGCCGGTGATGCTGCTGATAAAGTTTATCGTCAAGCCATTACGGCGGCGGGCATGGGTTGCATGGCGGCTTTGGATGCTGAAAGATGGTTGACTGAACAAGGAATAGTTTAAGATATGGGTGATGGGTAATTGGTGATGAGTGATGAGCAATTATCAATTAAAATATCAAAATTGGCTTGTTAATTTACACTTTTTGCTAAATATTTATCATTTTTGCGTTTCTATTCAAGTCAATTAATTATCTCACTTTTTAGAGTCATTTTTTAACCTTTTTTAATAAAAAAACTCGGTTATTGGATAAACTCTTTACCCGAATAATCGGGATTTAAAATCAACTTTAATATGGCAAATCGTTTCAGAGCGGGCGTTTTACACGGTCAAGAAGTAAAAGACCTTTTGGACTACGCAAATGCTAACAATTTTGCACTTCCTGCGGTCAATGTGGTTAGTAGCAGTACAGTCAATGCAGTTTTGGAAACAGCGAAAGCGGTTAACTCTCCTGTGGTTATACAATTTTCAAATGGTGGAGCGGCATTCAATTCGGGCTTAGGCTTAGGCAACGAAGGTCAAAAAGGCGCTATTTTAGGGGGTATTGCGGGTGCAATGCACGTGCACGCTTTGGCAAAAGCTTATGGTGTGACGGTGATTTTGCACACTGACCATTGCGCTAAAAAACTACTTCCTTGGGTAGATGGTTTATTAACTGCCAGTGAAGAGTTTTTTGCTCAAAGAGGTTATCCGTTGTATTCGTCTCATATGCTTGACCTTTCAGAAGAGTCAATTGAAGAGAACATGGAAATTTGTGAAAAATATTTAGCCCGGATGGCTAAAATGGGCATGACGCTCGAAATAGAATTGGGTGTAACGGGTGGTGAAGAAGATGGCGTCGACAACTCGGACGTTGATAATTCAAAATTATATACTCAGCCTTCGGAAGTAGCTTATGCTTATGAAAAGTTGTCGGCTATTTCACCAAATTTCACGATAGCGGCGGCATTTGGTAATGTTCACGGCGTTTATAAGCCAGGCAATGTTAAGTTGGAGCCGAAAATTTTGAAAAACTCTCAAGAGTATGTGAAAGAGAAATTTGGTTTAGGTTCTGATGTACCTATCAATTTTGTCTTCCATGGCGGTTCTGGTTCAAGCCGTGAAGAAATCCGTGAAGCGATTGAATATGGCGCCGTAAAAATGAATATTGATACGGATATGCAATGGGCTTATTGGGATGGTGTGCGTCAATACGAAGCGGCTAAGCATGATTATTTACAAGGTCAAATCGGTAATCCAGAGGGTGATGATAAGCCGAACAAAAACGTTTATGACCCGCGCAAATGGGTGCGCGCGGCAGAGAAGAATTTTGTTGAGCGTCTGAAATTGGCTTTCGAAGATTTGAATTGTATCAATAGAAATGCGTGAGAGAAGTAAGTAGGTTGACCTAAATAACCGACAATTTTCAAGTTTGCCCCAATACCCCCAAAGGGAAATTAAATTGTGAAGAAGGCATATTTTTCATCTTTTCTGAGATGTAATCCCCCTTTGGGAGTATGGGGGCAAACTTGAAAATTGTTGATTATTTAAGATTACCTTCATAGTAACATTGAGTGCGGATTTTTCTTAAACCTATGCTCAATTTGTTACTTTTTAAAAACTGTTCGTCTGAACCATGCAAGTAAATTTTTGAAGAGTTTTGTTGCCCTAATACTGAGGGGTATCCTTTTTAAAAATTAAAGAAAAATTTAAACAAATGATTTGCATTTAAAAATCAAATCATGTAGTTTTGGTGCGAATAATTACATTTTTTTTCACACATAAAATATCCATTAGTATGTCAATTCAAGCTAAATATCAAGCAGTTTTAAACTTAGGTGAAGACTTAGGTGCAAAAGAAGGAGCAGTTACAGAAGAAAACGGTGTACTCACTGTTACTGGAACAGTTCATTCTGCTTATGAAAAAAACCTTTTGTGGGATAAAATCAAAGAAATCGGTGGTGATGCACCTGCAGACATTATTGCAGATATCAAAGTTGAAACGAATGATTATTATGCAAAATACACCGTAAAAAGCGGTGATACGCTTGGTAAAATTGCAAAACATTTTTATGAAGAGCCTAAAAAATATACTCAAATTTTCGAGGCCAACACAGATGTTCTTGATCATCCTGATAAAATCGAAGTTGGTCAAGTGTTGACTATACCTTTTGAGCAATAAAATTTGATTTCAGACATAAAAAAAAGAGTGAAATGGAAACGTTTCACTCTTTTTTTATGCTTGAAAATGTATAAAACTTATTTACTGGTAACTTCAGATAACTCACTTAAATACCTAAAAATGCCGTTGGGCATTCTATATCGGTAGAAAATAATTTAAAAAGCCCGCAAGTTCCGTAGGAACGGCATATTAAAATATGTTTTCGATATATCGTTCCTACGGAACTCCATAATAATAACTATTTTTTCTACCGATATAACATGCCTAACGGCATTTTCAAGTATTAAATTGAGTTATCCGAAGTCACCAGTATTTAAAACGGCATTCTTACTGAGGGGGTAAAGAAAGTGGTTCTCTCAAAACATTGAGAGAACCACTTGACATATCTAAAAGCGATATTTTATTTAAACTATTTACACTCAGCCAATTGAGTCATTAAATCCGTAGCTGATTTGCTTGCTGGATTAATTACCAATGCTTTTTGACCGAATTCTTTAGCTTTGTTACAATCATTGACAGAACCATAGTAGTATGCAAGATACATGAATGCTTTTTCAACGTGCGTTTTGCTTCTATCCTTAGGTTTTGCCTCATATACCTGAATGAGTTTTTCATAAGTCTCTTTAGCCAACCATTTCGGTGCAGCGTCGTCGTCTATTTCAGTTTGGCTTAAGCCTTTGAAATAATAACCGTCCGTGATTTCAGGTTGATTAGCGATGTATTTTTCAGCCCAAGGCAATGCTTCAGCGTACATTTTACCGAAGTAAGCGTAGTACATGGCGTAGAAATAATCCGTATTTTTATCGAGTGGGCAACCAACTGCTTCTCTTTCAGTCAATAAATCCAAAGCCTCTTTTATCTTTTGTGTTTTGTAATAAGCATCCATTAATGTACCATACATATCACATTTTTTAGAAGAGTCCAATTCGGCTACTTTTACATATAATTTCTTCGCTTCGTCATAATCACCTAACTTGATTGATGCCTTTGCTGGGAATTCATAGTCATAATAAACCAAACGGTCAACAGGTACTAATTCGAATAGTTTCTTAGACGCTTCACGGCTTTCCATGTAAAGCATTTTAGCATCATCGCCTAACACTTGCTTGTTTTTAGCGTATAACTCATCCGCTTTTGAGCTTTTCGCCCAAGCAATCCAACGGTACATAGTAGTTTGAGTTGGGTCGTCTTTCAAAAGGCTTTGAGCTTCTACTACAGCACGGTCATAATCTTTTGCTTGATAAGTCAAGAACGTGACGAGACGACGACGAGCAGAAAAATCATTACCAGCCAATGGGATATACTTCTCAAGCGTAGGTAATATTTTATCGAACTGTTGAGTTTCCATGTACAACTCAATCAAATCCTTATAAAGAGGTGCATATTTATCGTTCACCTTCAAACCTTCCAATAATTGTTGTTGAGC
>JANMYC010000758.1:0-1560 GCA_031381715.1 Saprospiraceae bacterium | reverse complement strand
TGATTTTAATGCGACAATACCAAAACTCAACACTTTCATCAATGGTGAATGTGCTTGGGTATTAGTGGACGTACCCGAAACGTTCACGCAGCAGTATGGCAATCGACAAAATGGTGGCTTCATCGACATCGTACAACCCATTTTAAAACGCCCAATTTGGGGTTTTGAAAATGCTGTTCTGAACTTGGCTTGTCGTTTTGAATTTGTGGATTGGAACGTTGGTAGATTTAATGAAACAGGCGATACTATCAGTGATACCATTTGGGCCATTGTTCCTGCTATCAGTTTTCGACCATCGGCACAAACAGTTTTACGGTTCAATTACCGCTACCATGCTCAAACCGATATTTTAGGTAATTCTCCTGCTTTAACAGGTGGTTTTCAGTTTGGGATTTCGAGTTATTTTTAAATATATAATAACATTTTTACATAAAATCAATCACAACTAACCATTTGTTCTGTTAAAGATAGTAAAAGTATCAAAAAGAACCAGAATATGAGGTAAACAGAGATAGTTCTACTAATTATGTGATACCTTCGTACAGTATTTTAATAATGAAAGAGTTTGTTTTGAATTAAAAATATTTCATGAAGCGCATTTTAATAAAATTTTGGATTCTACTTTTTGTTGCGGATAGCTTGGTTCATCCCTTGTTATTCAGCGTCGAGTACGTAGCAATTCAAAGAAATTTATCTGCGTTAGAGATGCAATTGTCAAACGAAAAAGTCCATCAAATAGGGGAGTCTCATGCTGTTATTGTTTTAGAAGAAAATTTGCGGTTGCGTGGTGATGTGTACAGTCAAAATTTTTTTTCAGAAGAACGTGATGGGGAAACAGTGTGTTATACCATCGTGGATAGCACGCAATTAGTTGATTTTCAGAAGATTTCAAAGCAAAACACAAATGACCCTTTTTCAACTGAAAATCACAACTTTTTCCTTAAATTTTCCAAAATTCTTTTCATCCAAGAGCTCGTGAGCATGGTAGCAGAAATACCTTTATTTGAAAAAAAATCTGCTCAATTTTGTTTTAAAAGCTCAAAAAGTGAATCCTTTTTCACTGTTCCAACACTTCCACCGAACAGGATTACTGTCTAATTTTCTTATCAGTAAATTTATTGGTATTTGTCCTCATCATCGTTCCGTGCGGTGATAGGGATGAGTTGCGGCATAATTATTTGTTTGATTACAATAAGCTTGGCGTACTTTATTTTGAACAATTTTATAAATTTTTTTTATATGAAAAAGGTGTTTTACTCAATATTTTTTTTGAGTACAGCTAATATTATATTGGCTCAAAAACAGGATACTATTTTAAAAATACTTGAGGTCAGAGCTGAAAAACAAATAACTGAAGTTCAAAAATTGAAAGATGTACATGGAACCTATATCATATCGGGTAAAAAAAATGATGTTATTCAGGTTGCTGATATCAATGCTAATGTGGCAGAGAAAACGGCTCGCCAAATTTTTACAAAAATTCCTGGAATATTTGCATATGATATGGATGGCTCTGGCAATCAGTTAAACATATCCAATAGAGGACTTGACCCACATCGC
>JANMYC010000756.1:0-1702 GCA_031381715.1 Saprospiraceae bacterium | reverse complement strand
CTCAAAATTAAAGGTACTTCGCGCTCCCCAGAAGGTAATTTCAAGCTAATTTCATTTTCATCAGTTACAAGTAACATACCTGCCAAACCCCCAAAAACCTGTTTACCTGTCTTGGTGTGCGGGTGAGGGTGGAACCAAGTGGTTGCTGCTCGCTGATTTACGGTAAAACTATATTTACGACTTGCCCCAGGTGATACCACATCTTTAGGATGCCCGTCCATTTTTGCGGGAGTTAATAATCCGTGCCAGTGAATATTGCTTTCTTCTGATAGGCTATTTTTTAATTCTACATTTATGGCTGCACCATCAAATGTTTTAATAAAAGGAATAGTACCGTTGTAAAGCAAAGCGTTAGATGTCGTTTTACCTTTTAAAAAAGAGGTTGAAGTCATTTTAGCTTCTAAAATCAGGTTTTGAGCACTCAAAATGCTCGGGATACTGAGGGGGGTATCAAAACCACCTTCTCCGACTGTTGTGTTTGATGTCATTGTATCCATTTTCATACAACCCGTTAGCAGGCTTGCAAATGTTACTAAAGCCACAAATGGCAAAGTAACAAATGCTCTCTTTTGGATAAACATTTGATTATCAATTTAATACAAAATGAAATTAATGATGATTGTGTCGTTTAGATACTTTCCAAACGAAAGGATAGACGACTGGCTATCAAATAGAAGGGACAGTTATTGGCGGTTGCCAAATGTCTTGAATAGAAAAATTTTGGAAAGCCTGTTTGTAAAAAAAAGTGCTTCTTTCAACAGGAACAGGTCGCTGGGTTAGATTTATATTAAAATACTTGGGTAAATCCGCGCTGATGGTTATAGATGCTGAGCAGGAGCAATTATCCTCACAACAGCCCTTTTTCTTGGTTTTAGAATTAGAGTGAGGGGTTTTACAGCAATCCTTTTGACATTTCGATTTGTGCTGAACTGTTTCTTTTGAGCATTTAACTTTTCCACAAGCCCAAGCATGGTTGGTTGGTGCTGCCGTAAAAACGAACAACATCAATATATTAAGTGATATGGAAATGATATATTTCATACTCTAAAAACGCAAATCTAATCATTTTGCCTTTGTAACGCAAATTTCATCATTTTGTTTTTTAAAAGGAATGATAGAGGTCATCAAAAAAAAGTAAATGCTATTTTTTGCGAAACAAATTTGGTAATTCAATATCAAATAATACTTTTCGACAAAATAAAATTCTGAATGGTTAAATACATTCAGACTTTTTGCATTTTACAAGGAGCGAAGTCTATTTTTACATTTTAAAATCTAACTTTTTAATAGAATCAAACCCATTTTTAATGAGAATACTCTCTACATTGGCGTTTTTAGCAACGGCACTTTTTTTAAACGCGCAAACACTTCCCACTGCAACACCCGCAATGGAGCGCATGAAAAGCTTAAATCAACGTAAAAAATTAGGTGAAGGCTCTTTGGTGAAAAATATCCCTTTCCGCAACATTGGGCCTACTGTGATGAGCGGTCGAGTAGTGGATATTGACGTCAATCCTAAAGACCCCTCAGTATTTTACGTCTGTTATGCCTCTGGTGGGCTTTGGAAAACGGAGTCGAATGGTTCATCTTTTACGCCACTTTTCGATAAAGAAGCTGTGATGACAGTAGGAGATGTGGCTGTTAATTGGGATAAAAACATCATTTGGTTGGGTACTGGTGAGAACAACGCAAGCCGTTCATC
>JANMYC010000738.1:0-6850 GCA_031381715.1 Saprospiraceae bacterium | reverse complement strand
GTCAAAATTATTCAAACGGGCAATTTTTAAGTCCAAATTACCTTTAATATCGGCGTTTTTGTCAAAAACGTAAAAATCAAACGGGGCTAATTAACGGAACTCTGGGCGGTTGACTGAGCGGAAAAAAGAAGCGCGAATGTTTGATTTTTCGGACAATGAATAGTTTAAATTGATAGAAGGTAACCATTCAGCTTGTTTCAAAGATGTGAGTCTTGCATTTACTTTTTCATTATCAACGCGGATGTCAACGTTTTCGTAGCGTAAACCATACACTGCACGGAGTTTTTCACCGTATGTTTGGTCAACTTGCGCGTAAAATGCTGTCAAGTCAGATTTACCATTATAGTAAGCCAACTCGTCAATCGTTTTTTCGACGTAGTACAATTTGTTAGCTGCAAGGCTTTTCGCCCCAAAATCTATTGAAGGGTTGCCGGAAACGTCAGTCAATGAACCGTTGAAAACAAAATTACGGGCAAAGAAATTACGGTCACGATTTTGGTAAAATGCGCCCACTTTCACATCGGTTCTGATTTTTTCACCTTTGAAGGATTTGTTCACACTCCAATCCGTACCCACTACTTGTTCGTCCAAATCAGAATTGAAACGTCCGCTACTGCTATTGAAAAAGTCGCCAATACCAGGCGTGAACTCTGTTGCACCCGAAGGGCGGGTATAGCTCGCAATGCGGTAATCAGGAATACGGCGGCGTACATTTGAGTAGCTAACCAAACCGTTAAGCGTCATGAAATTATCACCAATGATTTGCTTTAATGATAAAACACTGTTAAGCAAACGGTTATAATTCAATATATTAGATGTGCTACGCACTTGAAAATCATCGGCTACGTTGGCAAAGCCACCGCGAGAAAGCGTGTTGTTATCTGAAGTAGAGTTTAGAATGTTGCGAAAATTTATTTGTGTACGTTCGTTCAAAAAATTAAGGTTGAAAATACCGCCCAGATTTGTATTTAGGTTGTAGGCTATGTCCTTGAAGTCTGCTACTTTACCATTATCATCATAGCTATTGATGTTGTTATCAGACCTGCGGCGGGTATTTGCATACGTCAAAGCCACAATAACGCCTAACTTATTCGCTCCTTTTAATTGTACAGGAAAGCCAAGCGAATAATTGAAACGCGTGTTGACGGGTGCATTTTTAGTGCTGCTTGACCAGTCATTATTAAATTTCAAGGAATTTTCTGCCAGTCGAGTGCGCTCTGCGGCTGTCGGAAAGCCCGTAGCAAGTTTCAGCACCCCCTCAGTAAAATTAGGCAAGTTGCGCTCGCTACTGATAGCATTGAAGGATTCACCACCGTAAGTTTTATATTGAAAAAAGTCTTCCCCCGTTGTCAATGAGTGCGTTTGCACTCCAATTGTCAAGTTTTGGGTCAATTTTTCAGGAACCGCTTTAGTGTTAATTTTGATTACACCGCCACCGAAGTCGCCTACTAAATCCGCCGAACCCGCTTTCAGAATTGTTAAATTATCAATCAAATTTGCAGGAACAACGTCAAATGCAAAGGCTTTACGGTCAGATTCAGTTGAAGGTAAAAGCGCTCCGTCCAAATAACCTACATTATAACGGTCGTTCATACCTCTAATGATGGCAAATTTACCTTCTTGAATAGAAGCACCTGTTACACGTTTCAAAACATCTGAAGTTGTTCGGTCTGGAGTACGGCGAATCAAATCTGCAGTAACCCCATCTGACAACTGTACTGCTTTTTTGCGCTCAATCATCTGAGCAACATTCGTAGAGCGTTCAGCTTTTGCCACAATGACGACCTCTTGCATCAAAGCTTTGGCTTCCGATATTACATAGTTAACGTAAGCTGTTTCTTTATCTTTTACAACAACCTCCACTTTAGCACTCTCGTAACCTATATAAGAAATATTCAAAATATAACTACCCGCTTCAACGGGGATGGTAAAGTTACCATCTAAGTCAGTTTGCATGCCTTGAGTAGTCTTGTCAATAACTACGGATGCACCGACGATGCTTTCACCGTTGGCTTTATCAATAATTTTTCCTGAAATTTGACCTTGAGCCATTAATGCCGTTGCTGAAAAAGAGCAAAGGAAAAGGAGAGATAAGATGATTTGTTTCATGCGTAAAGAATTTTGCTTATTGTTTACTGTGCTACCTTTCAAAGTTGATTCTATATCATTGGTAGCTTTTCAAATTAAAATTTTAGTTTTATTAATTATTTCAATTAAAAGACGGTGCAAAAGTAGAATCCCAATGTTAAGTTAAGGTTAAGCCAATGTTAAGTTTTTGTGTTTATTGTTCGTAACTGAATGTAAGAATGAACTGACTAAAATCATCTTATCTACTGCGCTATGTCATCATACTGAGGGGTTATCGATTCGGATATTTGTAAAAAATTCTAAAAATGCCGAACGCAACCTTAACAAGACCCACCAAGCAGCCCCTCGTAAAGGCTCAGTGTTACCACTGCCACGATGAAATAAAAGACACAACCGTCCATTTTGAAGACAAGGACTTTTGCTGCGAAGGATGTAAAACAGTGTATCAGATTCTGAATGAAAATGATATGTGCGCCTACTACGCCTTAGATGCTAATGCGGGCGTTTCACAGAAAAATAAAAATGTCCAATTCGCCTACTTGGACGATGCCGAAGTGGTGGCTAAAATTGTGGACTTTCAAGATGAAACCACTACGAGGGTGACATTTCTATTGCCTCAAATGCACTGCGCATCGTGTATTTGGTTGTTAGAAAATCTCTATAAAATCAACCCTTCAGTATATAACAGCAAAGTCAACTTTTTAAAGAAAGAGGTGACTATACTGTTTTCACAGCATGAAATTTCATTGCGCCAAGTAGCCCAATTGTTGGCTTCCATTGGATATGCACCCGAAATTAATTTTAATGATATTGAAAATGAGCAAAAACAGGTAATTGATAGAACCATTTACTACAAAATCGGCGTTGCCGGATTCGCTTTTGGCAATATCATGCTCTTTAGTTTCCCCGAGTATTTCGGTTTGGGCGAGTCGTTGGATAAAAGTTTTGTGCCGATATTTGGGTATCTGAATTTGATATTAGCCATTCCCGTTTTGTTGTATTCGTCAAGGGATTATTTGACTTCAGCGTGGCAAGGACTCAAGCATGGACATTTGAATATTGATGTGCCTTTGTCTTTGGGTATTATTGCTCTCTTCGGACGGAGTGCGTACGAAATTTTATCTCATACGGGTGCGGGTTTTATGGACTCATTTGCAGCGCTCATTTTCTTACTGTTAACAGGCAAATGGTTTCAACAAAAGACGTTTAATCACCTATCTTTTGAGCGCGATTACAAATCCTATTTCCCAGTGGCTGCTAATGTCAAAAAAGAAGGTAAAGAGGTTTCAACGCCACTCAATAAACTGGAAATAGGGGCGAATATAGTTGTCAGAAATGGTGAATTGATTCCCGCAGATGGCGTTGTACTGAGGGGGTATGCCAAGATAGATTATTCGTTCGTAACAGGCGAAGCCGAAGCGGTGACGAAGAAATCGGGTGATAAAGTCTTTGCCGGCGGGCGTCAAATGGGCGAAGCCATTGAAGTCAGTCTCACCCGCAAAGTTTCTCAAAGCTATTTGACCGAATTGTGGAACAATGATGCTTTTAAAACAACTGCCAAATCGCATATCAGCTACCTCGCTGACCGTGCTGGACGATATTTTACCGGAGTAATCCTCGTGGTTTCAATGGTTGCGTTTATATATTGGCTTCCGCAGGACATGGGCAAGGCGATAAATGCAGCTACGGCTGTGCTCATTATCGCTTGCCCATGTGCGGTTGCTCTCGCAATTCCGTTCACGATGGGCAATATCCTACGCATCCTTGGGCGTCAAGAATTTTACTTAAAAAATACCAATGTCAATGAAAATTTTGAGCGCGTAGATGCTATCGTTATTGATAAAACGGGTACAATCACGCAACGCCTCAAAAGCGACATTAGTTTTATCGGTGAAAAACTGACCACATACGAAGAGGATTTAGTGAAATCCCTCACCCAACATTCAAGCCACCCCCTCAGTAGGCAGCTCTGTGAGATGCTTGCGAACAGGGATATTTATACTGTTGAAAATTTCAATGAAATAGTAGGGCAGGGGATTGAAGGCGTTATTCACAATCACATTGTCAAAATTGGATCTTCCCCATTTGTGCTTAATACTGAGGGGGGCGATAAAAGTGGTGTTTTTATTAAAATTGATAATCAACTTAAAGGCCATTATGAATTCAAACCCAATTATCGAACGGGTTTTGAAGACGTTTTAACTTATTTTAATAAAAAACATGAGGTTTATCTACTTTCAGGCGATAACGATAAAGAGCGGGATTATCTCAATCCTTTCTTTGAAAAATTGCACCTCAATTTTAATCAAACGCCCAATGATAAACTCAATTTTATTAAAAAACTACAATCCGAAGGTAAAAAAGTGCTGATGATTGGCGACGGCTTAAACGATGCGGGAGCGCTCCAACAAGCTAATATTGGGGTCGTTATTTCTGAAAATACCAACAACTTTTCACCTGCTTGCGACGCCATTTTACAAGCCGATAAATTCTCAAAATTACCTGCCTTTTTGAGCCTCTCAAAAGCCGGCTCTGAGATAGTGAATCGGGCGTATTTTATCGCTTTGTGTTACAATATCGTCGGCTTGAGTTATGCTGTTTCGGGTAATTTGCAGCCCGTTACCGCAGCGATATTGATGCCATTGAGTTCAGCCACAATTGTACTTTTTGGCGTGCTATCAGGCAATTGGAAAGCGAAGAAAGAAAAGATTTTAAGTTAAGAAATTCAGTTGTATATTTAAATTGTGTCTATGTAAAAACGCTCAGCTCGGTTTCGAGACGAGCGTTTTTTTGTTTTTATGTTGAAATGAAACTCAGCGAAAGCGTAGGTTTTTCTACATACGATAAATATAAATTTCATAAAAGGGTCTAAGTTTAAAAAGGGGAATATTATTTTCACGCAAGTAAAAACTATGATAAAACTCAAAATAAACTCAAAATGAAACGCGACGATACCCTTTGGAAAGGCATATTAGAAGATGTATTTGATGATTTTCTTCGCTTTATGTACTCCAATGCCGACGAAATATTTGATATAGCTCGCGGTTTCGACTTTTTAGACAAAGAATTGGAAGACCTTTTTCCTCAAACGGCAGAAGAAAATATTCGATACGTGGATAAATTAGTCAAGGTCTGGCTAAAGAGTGGCGAGGAAGAATGGATATTGATTCACATTGAAGTTCAAGGAAAACAACAAAAATTGTTTACCGAACGCATGTTTATCTATTTTTATCGTATTCGGGACAAATACCAACGTAAAATCACAGCGTGGGCGATATTGACCGATAAGAATAAGAAATTTGCGCCAACTCAATTTCATGAGACCTTTTTGGGGACTTCCATTACATATCAATTCAATGTTTACAAAGTTATTAATCAGGATGAAAAAGAATTGATGGCAATGGATAATCCCTTTGCTATTGTGGTTTTGACGGTTTTATTAGCCCTTAAAAAAAGTAAAAAAAATCAGGTGGAGTTAATAGATTTGAAAATGGATTTGGTTCGACATCTTATCACTAAATCCATCAGCAAGCAAAAAATTAGGGCATTAATGAACTTTTTGCAGCACTATGTGCGTTTTAATACTGAAAACACCCTTATATTTGAACAAAAATTAGAACAATTCACAGGAAAAACGTATCCAATGGGAATAGAACAACTTTTGTTGCAACGAGCCGAAACCAAAGGCGAGCAACGTGGCGAAAAGCGTGGTGAAAACAAGGAAAAGAGAGAAGTCATCCGAAAGGCGCGCTTAAAAGGTTTAAGCTTAGAGTTTATCGCTGATATTACCGATTTATCAGTAGAACAAGTGAAAGCCATATTGGCAAAAATGGGTATTGAATAAACCATTCTCTTATTTTGCAAGGATTATTAACACCCCTCAGTATAACAGATTTTGCTGTATACTGAGGGGTGCTTTTTTGTAATAAAAAAAAAGAGAATGACGAAAATCATCTTCGGCAATGACAATAAAAGACTATTTTATCTTTTATTATCACCGAACTTTGTTCTCAAATTTATATTAGTTCATTTAAAAAATTTGAGAGATATGAAAATTCAAACGAGTGATGCAGTAGGGAAAATAGTGGCTCAAGATTATAGAGCGGCAAATGTATTTCACAAACGGGGTATTGACTTTTGTTGTGGCAGTAAAAAACCGTTGGACATAGCTTGTGCTGAAAAAGGCGTGGATACTGAGGGGGTCATTGCGGAGTTAGAAACGGCTTTGGCGGATGATACCCAAGCGGAAATGGGGTTTGATAAAATGCCTTTGGACGAGTTGGCGCGTTATATTGAAGATAAACACCATAAATATGTTCGTGAAAGTTTACCCGTTTTATGGCATTATGTGGAGAAAGTTGAACGCACGCATGGCGGAAATTACCCAGAATTGGTGACGCTTCACGAAGTTTTTTCTGAAACCTATGAAGACCTTCAATTTCATTTGGATAAAGAAGAACGCATGATTTTTCCTTATGTGCGAGCATTGGTAAAAGCACAACAAGAAGGCGAATCTTTACCTTTTACGCCTTTTGGTTCTGTAGCAAACCCAATCCGAGTGATGAATGATGAGCATGATACTGAGGGGGATAGATTTCGTCGCATTCGCGCTTTGTTGAATGATTATGCGGTGCCGCGTTATGCCTGTATGACTTGGCGAGTGATGCTCCAGAAGTTAGAAGAGTTTGAAAAAGATTTGCATGAACATATTCATTTAGAGAATAATATTCTTTTTCCCAAAACAGAACTTTTGGAAAATGCT
>JANMYC010000719.1:0-11423 GCA_031381715.1 Saprospiraceae bacterium | reverse complement strand
GAAAGTATGTCTCTTATTCACCCTCTTCGGATACGCTCAGTGTGAAGAAAGATTTTCCTACCTTAGAGGATGCCACATACTTCTTTGTAGTGCGTTTCCCTAAACGCTCTTCATATTTGTTGGGTAGTATGGCTTTGACGGTTGTTTTAACGGTCGTATCCTTATTGACGGTATTGTTTTTTATATATTCTATGCTCATTATTTTAAGGCAGAAAAGGCTTTCAGAATTGCAAAAAGATTTTATCAATAATATGACTCATGAATTCAAAACCCCTATTTCTACTATTAAAATAGCGGCTGACGTCTTCGCGAGCCATCCTGTGATACAAACTGATTCGCGCCTTTCCAAGTACACTCAAATTATGCGTGAGCAGAATAACCGCCTTAATACTCAAGTAGAAAAAGTGCTTCAAATTACGAGGATTGATAAAAATACACTTGATTTGAATCTTGAGGTGATTAATTTACATGAGTTATTAGAGACTGTTTTACCGAGTATTCAAGTAAAAATTGAAGAGCAGAATGGTACTCTGGCTCAAAATCTTACGGCTAAACAACCTTATATTAAAGCGGATACCTTGCATTTGACGAATATTATTCACAACTTGCTGGATAATGCAATGAAATATTGTAAAGATGGGAAGCCTGAAATAGAAGTAAAAACGGAAGATTCAGGTAAAAATGTTCGATTGACTATCACGGATATGGGAATTGGTATTAATAAAGAGCACCATAAAAAAGTATTTCAACGGTTTTATCGTGTACCTACGGGCAATATCCACAATGTAAAAGGTTTTGGTTTGGGCTTGTATTACGTTAAAAATATCGTTCAAGCTCAAGGTTGGACTATTGATTTGACCTCAGAAGAAGGCATGAGTACGAGTATTATTATTGAAATACCGAAAGTTATAGATTCTTCTACTTCTCAAAAATCAGCTAAAGCTGTTAGTGAGGCAGTTTAATTACAATAAAAACCCGTAAAAATTAGAACTATTGAGCACTTGGAAATGATAATCATACATTGGGCTAAAATTAAAGCCTCCCTATTGACAATGTATTGAAAATCAATCACTTTTGCACATTATTTCCAGGAAACAATGATTAATTCAATCCGATAAGTAGGCGTTTGTTTTAGCCCAACTACTTACTAAAGAAAAATAAATCCTATGAAAGCACACTTGCTCTATGTGGAAGATGATGAAAGCTTAAGCTTTGTTACAAGGGATAACCTCGAATTACAAGGTTACAAAATCACTTATTGTGAAAATGGCAAAATTGCCATGGAAATAATCAAGAAGGAGAGTTTTGACTTATGTATTCTGGATGTAATGTTACCCGATGTGGATGGTTTTACTATAGCCGAGGAAATACGCAAATTTGATACTCAAGTACCTATCATATTTTTAACAGCCAAATCCATGAAAGAAGATAGGATTAAAGGCTTGAAATTAGGTGCTGATGATTATATCACAAAGCCGTTTAGCATTGAAGAATTGATACTTAAAATCGAAATTTTCCTGCGCCGCTCAAAAGTATCTACCCCTTCAGTACCGACGTATTTGACAGTTGGAAATTACCTGCTCGACCATAAAAATCTCTCTCTTAAGTTTGGTGATCAAAGTAAAAACCTCACTCAAAAAGAAGCAGACTTGTTAAAAATGTTTCTTGAAAATAAAAACGAAGTTATCAAAAGGTCTAATATTTTAGAAACCCTTTGGGGAGAAGATGATTATTTTTTAGGAAGAAGTTTAGATGTGTTTATTTCACGTTTAAGAAAATACCTCAGCCAAGACCCGCGCATCAAAATAGAAAATATACACAGCGTTGGTTTTAAAATGAAAATTGAGTAAATTTTAAGTTTCAGATTCCAAATTTCAGATTTCAAATTCCACCCTTCAGTATCCGTGCTTTGAAATCTGGAATTTGAAATCTGGAATTTGAAATCTGGAATTTGAAATCTGGAATTTGAAATTTTGAATCTGAAATTTGGAATCTGAAATTAATCTTTATAAAATATCCATTTGCCTAACTCCTTGAAAGTTACTTTTTTACCGTACATCAAAATTCCTACTCTATAAATTCTACCTGCCAGCCATACTAAAAATAAAACAGTTGCCACCAAGAGTGTTATAGATAGCGCTACTTGCCAAACTGGAGGATTAAAAGGCAGTCGCGCGGGCATCACAATGGGTGAAAACAGCGGAAATATACTTGACCACACAGCCAAACTGCTTTCAGGAGCCCGAATAGCCGTCATCATGATATAAATGGCAATAATAACGGGTAAAGTAATGGGCAAAGTGAGAGATTGTGCTTCCCCTGCATCATCTCCCACCGCTGAGCCTACCGCAGCAAAAAGGGAAGAATACATCAAATACCCTAAGATAAAAAATATGATGAATAAAGGGATAATTGCCCACCAGTTTTGGCTTTGAATTTCCAACATTAGGGAAGCCGTTTTATCTATTTTTTGAATCTGTTCAGCATTTGCCATAGCCCCTTGAGCCATACCACCGCCCATCGCTGGATTTTGACCCATTTTAGAAGCGTCTGAACCCAACATAGCACTCACTCCAAATGTGATACCTACCATCAAAATGGCCCAAATAACAAATTGAGTTAATCCTACTGCCCCTACACCAATTATTTTACCCAACATCAATTGGAAGGGTTTTACACTCGAAATAATAACCTCTACAATGCGGCTTGTTTTTTCCTCCATGACTGAACGAAAAATCATCATTCCGTAGATAAAAACCGCTAAATACATGAAAAAGCCCATAAAACCACCAATTGCCATCGCCACATAGCCCGATATTGAAGATGCATTTTGATCTCCTACTATGGGGTCAGGGTCTATTTCTACACGAGTTCTTAGTGCGGCTATTTTATTGGTATCTAAGCCTAATTCGCTGATTTTATACTTTTTAATAGCGTCTTCAATTTTATCAGCTATATCAGAGCTCATATCATTACCCAATTTATCATCAGAATAATACTTGAGGGTAAAGTTTTTATTCATAGCATCCTTAACGGGCGGAACGACTAAAATACCATCGTACTGTTTTTCAATTACCTGCTTTTTAAGTACATCTAAGGAGCCTTCGGTTAAGGTAAATTGCAAATTTTTCTGATTTTCAGGTGCTTCTTTCAAGATGCCGCTTTGATCCAAAACTGCAATTTTTTTGAAATTATCGTCCTTGTACATCGCCAATTTGACATTTAGAAATATCAAAGCACCAATGCCAAGCGGCGTAAGAAGAGTTCCGAGGATAAAAGATTTTTTCGTAACCCTTGTAAGATATTCTCTTTTTATAATGAGCCAAAGTTTATTCATAACTAATGATGTGGATGTTAGATAATAGATGTTAGAAATTAGACTTATTTCTAATTGAAATAGGTTTTAAAACAGTTTCTTACTGCTGCACATTGGATTCTCCCACTTGCTTAATAAATATTTCATTCAAGCTGGGTAATATTTCGTTAAAAGCCGTGACGCGTACACCCGAATCCAATAAAAAGCGCAATAAATCATTAGAATTATCAGTGGTCTCTAATTTAGCCGTAATATACTGAGGGGTCTGCTGTACGATACTTGCTCGGTTTTCAAAACCATTTGGCAAATCGCCCTCAAAGTCTATCCTAAAAAGATTTTCTTTGAAGCTTTGCTTAATTTCATTAACACCACCAAATAGCACATTTTGCCCTTTATTGATTAAAACTATCTTATCGCATATTTCTTCCACCTGCTCCATTCTGTGGGTTGAAAAAATGATGCTCGTCCCTTGCTTATGCAATTCATAAATTTCATCTTTTAAAAGATTGGCATTCACGGGGTCAAGTCCAGAGAATGGTTCATCCAAAATAAGCATACGAGGACGATGAATCACCGTAGAAATAAATTGGGCTTTCTGTTGCATCCCTTTTGAGAGTTCTTCCACTTTTTTACCCCACCAATCAATTATATCCAAGCGCTCAAACCAATATTTTATCTGCGTGCGGGCATCATTATAGCTTAAGCCTTTTAATTGAGCCAAATACATGAGTTGGTCGCCGACTTTCATTTTTTTATACAAGCCGCGCTCTTCGGGCATATAACCGATTTGCTCGGGATGGCTACTGTTCAATAATTCGCCATTAAAATAAATTTTACCTGAATCGGGACGTGTTATAGCGGTAATCATTCGGATAAGTGAACTTTTACCCGCACCATTGGGGCCTAACATTCCGAAAATAAAGCCTTCGGGTACATCGAAACTTACATGATTGACGGCTACGTGCTTGTCATAAGTTTTTACGACGTCTTCAATACGCAAAATATTTGTTGACATATTTAGGTTGGATTTTTTAGAATAAAAAATTATGAGGCAATTTTAATAATATTCTACAGGATTTGCATTAAAATTTATATTAAAATAGGGTTTTTCTCTACCAAGATGTAGTTTTGCAGCAGATTTTAAATCACCTATTTTTTTAAAATATTATACAATGAAGCATTTAGTAGCCCCCTCAGTATTGGCGGCCGATTTTACGAAATTGAGAGCAGAAATAGAAATGGTGAACACCAGCGAAGCCGATTGGTTTCACTTGGATGTCATGGACGGGCGTTTTGTTCCCAATATCACCTTTGGTATGATGATTATTGATGCCATCCGTAAAATGGCGACAAAACCTTTGGATGTGCATTTGATGATTGTAGAGCCAGAAAAATACATCGAAGATTTCAGAAAAGCGGGGGCGGATGTCATCACTGTTCACTACGAAGTTTGCCCACATTTGCACCGTACTTTGCAACAAATACGGGCTACGGGTGCGAAAGTAGGCGTGGCACTCAATCCGCACACGCCCGTGACCGTTTTAGAAGATGTGCTTGAAATGTTGGATTTGGTATGCCTTATGTCAGTGAACCCAGGGTTTGGCGGTCAAAAATTCATTTATCAGACACTCAATAAAATTAAAAAATTGCGTGAAATGCTCGATGAGCGCAATATTGATTGCCATATCGAAATTGACGGTGGCGTGGGGTTACAAAATGCCGAAGTGATTTTACAAGCAGGTGCCGATGTTTTGGTAGCGGGCAGTAGCGTTTTTAATACCGAAAATCCACACAAAGCAATTATTGATTTGAAAGAGGTTTCTTATAAAAAGTTTGACCATTTTTAAAATTCCTAAAATGAAGAAAATCACGGTTTTTATCCTTTTTATGATGTTTATACTGAGGGGGTCAGCGCAGCAAAAAGTTGTGAAAACTTTGCCATATAAAGTACCTGAAAAGGCTATTTTGAGTGAAATGAGTGAGTGGAAGTTAAATTTTGAAGATAATTTTGAGAAAGATTCTTTGAATGGAGCAGTATGGTGGGTGCAAGAAGAAGTCGAACGAGATGGACTATGTTATTTTACAAAAAGAACTAAAAATGTAGAGATTAAAGAAGGTTCTTTGGTTTTTTCAGCTTACAAAGAAGATTTTGGAAATAGAAGTTATACATCAGGCACAACTTTTTTTTCTCAAAAGTTAGAACCCAATGTTTTTGTTGAAATTTCAATGCGACTTCCCAAAGGTAAGGGTTTATGGCCCGCCTTTTGGTTTTGGTCTGGTCATGATTCTATCTATCAAGAGCTTGATGCTGTTGAATTTAAGGGTAGTAAACAGAATACCTTTCAAATTAGTAATCACTATTGGAATGAGGAACAGAAGAAGATAATGACTCATTGGGTACAGTTTTTCCCTACTTTAGATAATGGCGAACCCATAGATATTACTGAGGGGTTTCATAAATATGCTGTTGAGTGGACCAAAGAATATGTTAATATCTATATGGATAATATATTGATTAATAAATTTATAGAAGATGTACCTCAACTTCCTTTGAATTTGATTTTAGGGTTAGGAGTTGGAGGTATTGATGGAAAGCCTTCAAGCAAAACGCGATGGCCCGCTCGCCTTTTAATAGATTACGTGAAAATTTATAAAAAATGAGATTTGCTGAAAACGCTTCCTTCTTGTTGATATTATCAGTAGGTATATTTTCATTAGCATATTATTTTTACATCCAAAAATCCATAAATAAGGCGTTGCTTTTTATAATTTTAGGAGGCTTTTTTTTAAGATTATTTTGTATTAATGATGCTTTTTTGCATGATTGGGATGAACAATTTCATGCTCTTGTTTCTAAAAATTTAATGAAACATTGGCTAAAACCCACCTTAATCGATATTCCCTTATTTCCATACGATTTTCAGAATTGGGCAATGAATCATATTTGGCTGAGTAAGCAACCTCTGCCATTATGGACTATGGCTTTGAGTATGAAATTATTTGGAATTAATCTTTGGGCATTAAGGCTTCCTTCATTGATTATTTCTACAATTGCAATCCTAATTACTTATAAAATCGCTGAAGTACTTTTTAATAGTCGAATTGCACTTTACGCTGCTTTTTTACATTCTATTCATGGAATGACTATTGAAATAGCTACTGGAAGAGATTCAAGTGACCATGTTCAATGTTTTTTCGATTTTTTTGTTGCATTGGGTATTCTGTTGGCTTTATTAGCAAGTAAAAAGCCCAATAAAATACTTTACTCTCTACTTTCAGGTGCTTGTATGGGGTGTGCTTTTATGTGTAAATGGTATCCTGCCTTATTGATTTTTCCAATTTGGATTTTTTTTAATTATAAAAATCAATGTTTCCTACGCAGTACTTTAGCTTTCTGGATAGCCAGTCTGATAGTAGCCTTACCGTGGCAAATTTATATTTTAACACATTATCCAATTGAAGCAAAATGGATGTATAATGCCACATTGATGCCTGCAAGAGAAACCATTCAAGGGCATGGCGGCGAATGGTGGTATTATTTGAATGATATTAGAATTATCTTTGGTGAGATATTTTATATTCCGATGATTTGGGTATGTTTTATAGCGTTTAAAAAAAGAAACAATATTAATATTCGCTTTTTATTGCTCTGGATTGGTTTACCCTTGCTTGTCTTTTCTTTATCAGCCACCAAGCGACAACCCTATTTATTGATTATGTCTCCAGCTTTTTTCATGTTAACGGCTTTTTATGCTGAGTTTTTGAAACGGAATAGGTTAAATGTGCGTTTTAATCCTAAGTTTATTTCACTGATTTTATTTTTGTTGATTGTCTTACCTATCCGATATAGTTTTGAAAGGATAAAACCTTTTCATTTTGATAAAACTAATACAGAGAGAACGATTTGGTTGAAAAAATTAGATGAAAAGACAGGCGGTGAGGGTGCTATCGTTTTTAATATAAGTGATTTTATTAGGGCGATGTATTTCTCAAATGTAACAGTTGCATACCCTTACATGCCTACGCCTCAACAAATTGAAGATTTTAAGCAAAGAGGATATAGAATCTTTATAATTAAGAATGACATTGTTCCTCAAAATTTATTAAATAGAACTGACGTTCAATTTTTATAACACGTTTAATTTTTTAATATTTATAAATGTTATTAAAATCAACTATATCCATTGCATTAATTTTTAACGCAATAATACTAATGTCCCAAACAGCCACCATTTTCGGCGTAGTTACTGAGGGGGGGACGAATCAACCGATTGAGTTCGTGACGGTCTATATCAAAGAGACGAATAAAAATGTGCAGACCAATGCTGCGGGGGAGTATTCGCTAACCGTACCCGTGGGCAAAACGGCGACTTTGCAAACCAGTTTGGTGGGTTATAAAGAGGCTAAAATCACTATCGATCCCATGCGCGCGAGTGCTCAAAAACGCATTGATATTACCCTTGTGGTATCTACTTCGCTTCAAGAAGTGGTTGTGAAAGAGAGCCGCATTAAGGATAATGGAATGATTCGGGAAGATGTGAAAGATTTTAAACTATTACCTACTACTACGGGCAATCTTGAATCGGTTTTGCCACATATTGCTTTGGGAACGAATTCGGGTTCAGGCGGTGAATTGACTTCTCAATACCAAGTGCGGGGTGGTAATTACGATGAAAACTTAGTGTATGTCAATGATTTTGAGGTTTATCGCCCTCAATTGATTCGTGCGGGACAACAAGAAGGTTTGACATTCGCAAATCCTGATTTGGTGCGTGATTTATCGTTTTCATCGGGTGGTTTTGAAGCACGTTATGGCGATAAGATGTCGTCGGTTTTGGATATTAAATATAAAAGACCTGATTCTACGCGCTTTTCATTTGCGGGAAGTTTGCTGGGCGGTTCTGCACACATAGAAGGTAGTAAAAAAATAGGGGGTACTGAGGGGTATCGCCGTTTTAGATATTTACTTGGGGCACGATATAAAACGACGAGATATCTGTTGAGTTCATTGCCAGTAAAAGGGGAATATGCACCTAATTTTGCGGATATTCAGACGTATTTGACTTATGATATTAGTAGAAGCTGGCAAGTGGCATTGATGGGTAATATTAATTCAAGTGTTTATAATTTTTTACCGCAGAGCAGTAATGTGGCTACGGGCTTAATTAATTTTACCTTAGGTGTGCGTACAGCATTTGAAGGACAAGAGCGTGACCGTTTTAATAATGGCATGGGAGGGGTTTCATTCACCTATTTGCCCGATAGAAAAAAGAATTCTTATTTTTTAAAATTCCTTGCGTCTCGTTTCCAAACGCAAGAATCTGAAGGGATTGATATCATTGGTGATTATTTGATTGGTGAAGTAGAAACAAATTTAGCTAAGGACAACGCGGGCGATATTGTTTCTACATTGGGCACGGGTACACAACATCAATTCGTAAGGAATAACTTTTTTGCGGCTGTTACAAACGTAGA
Organism: Saprospiraceae bacterium; assembly: GCA_031381715.1. Taxonomy (GTDB): domain Bacteria; phylum Bacteroidota; class Bacteroidia; order Chitinophagales; family Saprospiraceae; genus JAAFJT01. The sequence goes on along the minus strand of JANMYC010000719.1, from coordinate 2,632 downwards.
ACATAAAGGCGGGTATGAATTGCAGGTTGATGCCAAAGACCCTTATGTAAGCAAAACACACTTTTTTCAATGGAGCGTAAAATATCAAAACGAAGATATTTCGGATAAAATAAGTGAGTGGGAGCGATTGGATTCGGCGCTGTATTCATTGCCATTCAGAGACAGTGTTTTATTATTGAGAAATGTTTTTAAAACAAAAAACACGCTTAATTCTAATCGTATTACCGCTTATTTTCAAGACACATACACTTGGAGAAAGGATAGTGTGGGCGAATTTCAAGCGACTTTGGGTGTGCGGGGGGCTTTTTGGGATTTGAATAAAGAGGCTTTCGTTACGCCTCGTGTGCAGTTGGCTTACAAACCTTTGAATTGGGAAAAGGATATTTCGTTCCGCCTATCGGGTGGTTTATATTATCAGCCGCCTTTTTATAGAGAACTGCGCTCGCCATTGGGTGTAGTGAACGAAAATGCTTTGGCTCAAAAATCAGCACAAGTGGTAGCAGGTTTGACATATGATTTTTCGATTGGTGGCAAATTACGTCGGATTCCTTTCCGCCTGATTACGGAGGTTTATTATAAAAAATTGTGGGATTTAATCACCTATGATGTGGATAATGTCCGAATCAGATATGCGGGATTGAATAATGCAACGGGTTATGTGATGGGCTGGGATATGCGTATCAATGGCGAATTTGTGCCGGGTGCGGAGTCCTGGATTAATCTCTCATTCTTGCGTGCCCGTGAAAGTATCACGGATGTACAACATAAAAAACGGGATGTGGGTGATGCAGCGGGCGTAAATGTATCCGAAGTGCCACGTCCTTCTGATCAGCTTTTGACTTTAGCCGTTTTTTTTCAAGACTATTTACCCCGGAATAAAAACTTTAAAATGCACTTGAATACTACTATTGGCACAGGGTTACCGTTCGGTTTTCCGGGTAATAATGAGATTTACCGCAATACCTATCGCTTAAAGCCATATCATAGAGTAGATTTAGGTTTTTCGGTTTTATTATGGGATAAAGATTGGGCAGCTCGCAAACCACATCATTTTCTGCGTTTTACGCGCAATACATGGTTGAGTTTAGAAGTTTTTAATTTGATGCAAGTGGCTAATGAAGCTTCAAAAACGTGGATAAAAACGATTTATAATACGCAATTCGCTATTCCAAATTATTTATCGTCTCGTCGTCTGAATTTTAGAGTGAGAATGGATTTTTAAAATAAAAAAGAAGCTTCAAAGATTAGAACATTCGTTCTAACCCTTGAAGCTTCTTTTTATATAAAAGTCTGAGGGGTATCGTTCATTTCTGAATGATACCCCTCAGTATTTTTTGAGATTTTACAGGGTTCCAAAAATCTGTAAAAAAAAGTAGCGAGCTTGTGGAGCAGTTCTACCCCCCGATGAACTGCTCCGGCTCGCTTATAGAATCGTAAACGATTCTAAATCTTTATATTTAATTTATATTAAAAATTTATCTTCGTTTGATACTTTCTATTGTCCTAAAATCATGCCACTTTTGCAAGAGGAATTTTCGAGACAACGAATTTTTCAGGAATAACTTTAAATTGATTCTTTTCTACTAAGTCATTTTGAAGTACATCGAAATTTTCTTTATATTCGCTGTAATTCGTGTATTCACCATGAATTTCCAAGCTATCCTCGCTTTGAATCATAATTTGGAAATAAAGATGCTCGTTTCTGTAAAAGAACTTTGTTAATATACTTTTAATTTCATAAGATTTCATTGCGATAATCGGTTTTGAATTATGAAAGAATTCGTTTGATAGTAGAATGACAATTATATTGCCAAAACACATTTCATAACTAAAATAGAGTAGGTTTTATGTGACAGTTTATTTTTAAATATTTGTTTTAATTAATTTCATAACTAATTGAAAGTCAAAACATTAAAAAATTTTGTTTTTAGAAAAATACCCAAATTGGGATAAAAAATATTTATTTTTAAATAAAAAAATCAAAGATGCAATACCGAAGTTCTTTTAATATCAATAATAAACCCAATCAAAATCCATTCAATTCGCTGATATCGTTATTGGTTTTTGGGGGCATACTAATCTTTTTGTTTTTTATTTTTAAAGGTTTTGTAACCATTTTATATTGGGCTGCACCCGTTTTATTGGTAATTACTTTAATCATCCGTTACCGAGTTGTCTCAGATTATGCCATCAGTTTATTCGAAACATTTCGAACGGACGTCATGATGGGCGTTCTTAAAGTTGCTTTTACAGTGCTTTGCTACCCTTTTGTGATTGGGTGGTTATTTGTGAAAGCGCTATTTTACAGAAAAATGGATAAGGTAAAACAGGATTTAGAGGGACGAATATCGAACCAACAAGGTGACCAATACGCTGATTACGAAGAGGTGAGTTCTGAAATAACAGATATTACGCCTGAGGAAAAGCCAATTATCATTGAGTTGCCTAAGCCAAAAGAAAAAAATAATCCATACGATAATCTTTTTGATAGTTAGGGACAAAGTAAAAAATAAACTACCCAAGTTGGCAATTATATTGGTTTTAATAAAGGCAAATTGATTGAGAAATAATCCCGAGTACTCGGGATTTAAAAGCAATTTACCGCATAGTAAAACCAATAGAATTGTTAAAT
>JANMYC010000717.1:0-10465 GCA_031381715.1 Saprospiraceae bacterium | reverse complement strand
CACAAAAAGGTACAATTATTCACGCATCGGACGAAATGAAAAAATATTGAACCATGGCAGGATACGCATCAATGATAGTCATAAAGAACAGGGACGATGTTCAATCTGAAAAGCCCATCCTTGAGGCATTAGGGCTAACGCGTTTTTCATACGCGGAAGAAGCGAACCTTGATGAAGTGTACCAACCCAAAGACAACTCAATCAGTATCGCTTTTTTCAAAGATTATATCATCATATGCGACGATTTCCGCTTTACTGATTTGTTTTTCACGCACGATGCATCGGATGAAGAAGAATCTTTAGTTGAAATATTCCCTACTTCGGATATTCTCAGCGTCTGTTTCATGGGCAATATTGATTTTAAAGGGTACGCCATCATTAAAAAAGGGAACAAAGTCCGTTTTAAAACTACTGATGATAGCAGTGCTGTCATTGCCGCTCAAAAGAAAATACATAAAGAACAAAAAGAAGAATTGGCAATATTTGAATACCCCGATTTTGAGTTTCTGGCTAAAATGGTGGTTCATGCAACGGGTTTAGACTTGGAGAGTGATGATGCACACGTTTTATACGATAATTATACCTTTAAAAAATACATACCCGTCTCTTCTGAAAATTTTGAAGAAGAAGAGGACGACGACGACGATTCTGAAAACGTAGAAGCCGAAGCTAAAAGTGACTCCGGAAAACCATGGTGGCAGTTTTGGAAATAATAACAAAAGGGCTCTTTTTAAAATAAAAATTGATAATAAGTTAGTCATAAAGTTTTAATAAAAAAATGGATAGAGAAGTAGTAAAACAATCAATCGTAACAATAAATGTAGGTTTAAATAAAGATAATTTGCCTGTTGAGATAAAGTGGAAAACCTCTGACGTGCCTGACTCAGTGCCTATGCAAGATGCTAAAGCCATGCTCATCAGTTTCTTTGACCGCACTACACGAGATACCCTCAAAATGGATTTATGGACTTTGGATATGCAGGTGGAGGAAATGGATAGGCTCGTTTTTCACACCCTTCGTTCGATGGCAGATACCTATTTCAAGGCTACGAATAATAAAGAATTAGCCGAACACTTTCAGCAATTCAGCCGCTATTTCGGTGAAAAAACGGCTATTATTCCACCTGACGCAAAGTAATTTTAACCTGAAAAACGCCTTTAATTTCAAATGAAAATAAAGGCGTTTTTCCATCCCCCTCAGTATTAAGGAATTAGACTATTATAAAAGCCCACTTAAAATACCCTTTAAAAGGTGTTTTTCATTAAAATATATTGTTGAGGCGTATTGTCGCTCATTTATTATTAAATTTATGATAAAATGGAACTAATTTTGAATTGATATTTGTAACTCCCCTGTGAACTACTAAAATTTACATGAATCCTAAATTTACATTTACAATCCTATTGTTCAGTCTATTTTTTAGCGTACAAATAAAGGCTCAGTACTATTATCATTATGAGGATTTTCTCAATGACTCTGCTTTCATTGTAAAAAATAATATAAAAATAGTCAATATTCGTATCCCTGAAATCATGGGCGATACCTCCAAAGGATTTTACCCATACCAAAAACTGTGTTTTAATCCTTACGGAAAATTGGCTTGGTATGAATATGACTACGTAGAAAACAACAATCGCCGCAAATATTACTACTTGCATTATTACAATGAGCAGGCTCTTCGTTTTAAATCTCGAATATTTCAACGGTGTGAAGGCATTGATTCATTGCGAGAAGAAGTGCGCTACATGCACGATGAAAACGGACGCCTTATCCACGAAGACCATTACCAAATTTTCATACAAGCATACAATGAATGGTCGTATGATTATGCTTGGGTTGGCGATAGTTTGAAATTAAAAATGGATGATAGTGGCGTTTTAGATACTATCCGCATCAATAATAAAGGAAAAGAGATAGAATACAACTACAATAATATGCGTTGCCAAACGCAATATGATGAAAAAGGGAGACGCAAGCAAGCCCGTTATTTTTGGCAAAATACGCAACAAACCGACGAATATAAAGTGGATGAAGCCCAATTCGTCTATGATACCGAAGACAAACTCGTTCGGATAGAAACTGATAGTTGCATCATTACCTTTTATTACGACGAAAATGACTTACCCACCAGTAGTATGGGCGTCAGTAAATTTGATGGGCAAAAAATGCAATATATGATATTTTATGACTACGAATTCCGAGATGGAACGTCGGTAGCTAAGAGAAATTAACCGTGAGGCATCAACTTTGAGCTGTGATACCTCACAGTTTAGCATTTATACTGAGGGGGTCTCCTCTATTTTTTCCTCAAATGTCTTGTCGTATGCGAATACCTTTTGAGCCAAATGAAAAGCCTCATCTTTGGCATTTTTCCACCAATTATATGACCAAATAGATATCACAGGCATTCCTATTTTCTCTAATTCCTTCAAAATGCGCCTTTCCCAAATCGGGCTGAAGTATTTTCCTTCCGAAAGTTTGCCGTCTATCCGCACAATTACGGGCTGTTGCCCTTCATGCTTTGGTAAAATGACAATTGGAAAAGTATGGTTATCAATGAAATAATTTGTCTTAAGGTATTGAGGTTCAATAAAATGCGATAAGTGAGCTACCACTTCCTCCACAAAAACTGATTTTTTTATCTCTTTTGGCGATGTGTAAAGCGATTTTAAGTTATCTAAAATTTTATCGTAATCATCGTATCCCGCATTGTCTTTTAGACTGATTTTCTCCGATAAAAACACCAAATTAGACAGCAAAAATGCCCCTTCATGCACTTTATCCTGCGATGCTGCCGCTAATGTTTCATGAGGAATGGAATTGACCCAATAGAGATTTTGGGTAAAACAATTGAGTATTTTACGCAAAGCTACCCTTGAAATAGTCCACTTTTCAAAACTCTCAAACGTACCGCACATCACTAAGGCATCAAATTGTAAGCCCGCTAACTCTTCAATACTATATATGCCCAAACCATTTCGTTGTAGTTGCTCAATTTTTTCCCAACCAAGCATTGTTTTTTGGACAATGTGTAAAAGCCTGTTGCTCAGTGCGTTGCGCTGTTTTTTATTCATGCACACTACACCCACTCGAGGAAAAGTATTGAATGGCGTAGCGTGGATTTCTTCTAAAAGGCGCACTACTTCTTCGATTTCAGCATCATTGGATTCCGTTTTTTCATTGTACTTACCCCTAACATGCGTAACGGAAACGGTCTGATTCGACAACGGATTTCTGAAAGGAACTTCAAGGTCGGGATAAAAAACGGATTGATTCAGCCTGCGAGCCGTTTCACTGATAGGTCGATGCAAATAATTCAGTTTTACAGTGGCAGCGTCTTGTTTTTTCACCGCAGCTGCAAGCGAATTCGGCGAAATACCGTCTAATTTTGAAAATTCAGTCAACACTGCTACCCCCTCAGTATTTCTCAAAATGGGCACTATTTGTTCAACATCCAGATTTTGAGCGTTATCAAAAACAACTAAATCGAACTCTTTTCCGTCCGATTCTATCAACTGAGTAGTGACTTGTGGCGTGGTCAAAAGCACTGGATAAATCTCAGAAAGTGTACTAATTGTGGATTTTAATACTTGCTTTAGATATTTTTTCTTCGATAATTCCTGATTTTTTGCGCTGAATAGAAGCCGATACCCCTCAGTATCTTTTGACTTTAAAGCCCTAATTGCCTCTTTTTTTCGCTCATTCCAAGAGTAAGCAATTTGAGTAGGCATGAGTAGCCGCAACTTATCCTCGGCTTCGCACATTTGGTTCATCAAACCATCGTTATCCAATGTACTTGATTGATAATGAACAACTAATGTATTGTAAAAATACCAACTATCAAATGCATCAGCCCAATCATTGGGTTTTACTTTTATGAGTGATTGCATGAGTTTTCGCCCATTTTCAGGAAGGTGAATCCAGTAGCGTTGCCAATCGTAAAAAGAGCTAAAATCTCGCATGTTTAACTGCGATTCTTCCAATTTTTCAACTGTATCTTCAATATAAAGCATCCTTTTGGGCAGTGTCAACATTTTATGCGAAAGAGCATCAGAAAATAATTTGCGTTCATTGGTCTGTTGCATCAAAGTTTCCAAATCTTGTTCAAGCTGACGTATTTTCTCCGCCAAAGGTTTATCAAAATGCTGAGCAGTTTTAGAATTCAGTCGTTGCAATTCTTCTTGAATCGTCACGGGCAGAGCTTTTCGCCAACCTTTCATGGATAATTCGAAGGTTTCGAGGTTGGTTTGTAGCTTTTTAAGGTCTTTTCTATCCGAATTATTCAAAAAAGTGTGGGTAAAATGTGCCCTTGTTTTGTAGATTTTGCTCAATGCATCATATTGATTCAAAGCTTCGTCCTTGGCGGAAAGTATATTTTTAGACCTATCCGAAAACAGCGAAGCGGCACGTAAACCGCTGATTCTGAAGAAATTATTGCTTTCAAAATCCTCTCCGAACTGAAATTGATAATCTGAATATGACTCTTTTAAAAGACGCATTTGAGCCACCAAATCAACATAATGCGCCTCATAATAATTCATCAGCCTTTGGGCATAACTATCATAAACCGCAATATACCGATGGTGTAAAGCCTTCCATTTTTGAATCAGTTGAGTCAATTCTCTGCTCGCCCATTCATTCCCTTTTGCGCTTTCAGTTGCCTCAAATACTGAGGGGTGCAAACTACTGAGGGGGTGCCTCAGCGTGTTCACATTTTTAAATAAAACTTCTGCTTTCTGGATAGCTGCCCGCAGTTCAGTATATTCTTTTAACGAAAATTCGTAATCAACTGCATTTAAATGATTCGCCAGAAGTTCCCTACCCTCTTTCGCTTGGCTTTTTAAATAAAAGCCAACCACTTCTGAAAACGGCTCATTTCCAAAAATGGGTTGACTGAGCGCATCGTGGCTATCATCGGATTTAGCTAATAGTCGCCTCGCTTGTTTTAGCGCAATTTTAAAATCTTCTTCCTTAAAATCAACGGATTTCCCAGATTGCTCATTGCGCAATACATCGAGCAGGAGCTTTTTATCTTGATAAATATCTTTTAGCAGAAAAGTTAAATTACCCAATCCCATTTTCACAAATTCGTTCTGAATTTGCATCAAAGTACCGATATCATTGGCAACAACTGCCGTTTTTTGACCATTTGACAAGGCATTTAAGAGAATATTCGTCGCCAAATGTGTTTTACCAGTTCCATGCGAGCCTTCCACCACCGTTATTTTATTCCTTAAAACAGTCCTCAACGCGGCTCTTTGATAAGCATCTTCGGGTAAAACGGCGAATTCGTGGGCGTGCTCGGCTGTCCAAGTGAAATTTTTAAAATCAATATCTTGCATGGATTTTTCACGCAAAGACCCTTCTTGTTGCGGAAACAAACCCAATGCCCCACACCACACGACCCTACCCGTTTCGGCATATTCCTTTATCATCATCTCGCGCGGGCATTCTCTTAACGAAGGACTGAACGCTTCTTTAAAGAGTACTCTCTCACTTAATCTTGCGCAAAAATCCTCCAAACCTTTTAATGTCAAAGGGCGATTGTGGACAAAATCTGTGAAAGAGTCCGTCAAATCCAAGCCATATTTCTCTTGAATATGCGCTAATAAATAGTCATTTATGGCAATAGTTCCGCCTTCTTCAAATGAAAGGAGCCAGCTATCGCTCCTATTCGGATGCGGTCGAATATTCAAATACCACGTAAAAAGCGGCGCACTAATAATTTCGCCAGTGTTATTGCCTTCTTCATCCCTTTTATCGGTATCAAAAAGCATCGGGAAGCCAAAGCCAAAGGTGTGTTGCCCCCGCGTTTTTTGGATATTTTTATTTTCAAAATAAAAATGGCGGAACAAATCAGGATAATTGAATTCGGCATGAATATCCGTTTCCCAAGCTGTGAGGTTCACAAATTGGTCTATCCACTTTGAAATTTGAGGTTGGATGCGATTGAAAACCGAATAAATATCAATTTTACTGCTACTATCCAGTGGCAATATTTGGATATAAGATTTTTTTATAGGACTGGAACTCATAGTATCGTCATAGTGATTAATTGTTTCAAGATGATTTTTTCAAAAAGCATTGGGAAGTCATGAACTTATAAGAAAACAAATTTATGTTTTTCTATTGAAATTTGTAATATGTTGAATAGGTTTTCTCATAAAAATTAAATCTTAATATCCACGCCATAACAAGATGAGCGAAGATTTATAAAATCACAGAAAAGAGAGTATTTTTGCTAAAATTCACATTTTCACTAAACAATGTAATAAGTTAAGAGTCAATACTGGTTTTCAAAACGAAAATCTGTCATCTAACATCTATTATCTAACATCAATTTATGGGCAGTTTAATACGTGCTATCTATCGCATTTTCATAAAAAATCGTTTCATCCGTTGGGTTTGGATTTTGGGATTATCTCTTTGGGGAGTCAAGTGGCTTACGGATAATGCGATTATTAAAAAGAAATCTTTTTTTTCCAAAACGATACTCACGATACCTGCCGAGGATATCCACACTTTTACCATCCAAAAAGCCAATGATGAAGAAATGATTTTCACCCGCAACGAAGCTAAATGGCTCATTGTTAAAAACGATGTGACTATCTCCGTTCCAGAAGATTCGGTGGTTGCTTTTCTCAATATTTTTAATAAAATGGAAAGCTCGGCTATAAAAAAACTTTCAGAGAATGTTGCCGATGATGAGGCTGTTAGAAAAGCTGAATCAAAGTACTCGTATAAAATTTTCATAAATCATAAAAACAACACTACAGATTCAATTTCCGTATTTTATAACGCTAAAGATTCTTCATCCAATGATAATTTGACCTTTGTACAACTTAATAATGAACGCATTTTGCACGGTTTGAAGGAAAATTTAATGGGCTTACTCGAAAAGGACTTTAATGATTTTAGAAGTAAAAATCTACTTGATTTTTCAAGAAAAAATGTATCCAAATTAGTGATGCGCAATCCATTGGACACGGCTACTTTTTACGCAAAAGATACATCAAATTGGGCATTCTTTAATGATAGATATTCAGTAGTATCGGATAGCTTGAATACGTATCTCAAAAGCATCGAAATACTGAGGGGGTCTAAATTTTATGATGATTCAAGAGATTTTAAAGAAAATAAAAACATTGATAATCAATTGGTTATTTACACCAAAGATGATTCTATCACACTAACTGCTTACCGTCGAGAACGTCTTTTCATCCTGCATTCGAGTGCGAATAATGATAATTATTTTAAGATAGATTCTACTAATGGTATCTTTAAAAAAGCAACTGATTTTATTCGTTTAAAATCAAGAAGTAATTTTTAAGCATAAATAAAAATGGCACTAATTTGGTTAAATTAGTGCCATTTTTATAGATTTCATAAAGAGCAGCTACGCTGCTTTATGAATTTAAAAGTTACCTTTTATTTCAACCTCAAATCAGCCTCTTTTACGTCCCTTGAATTGCTGCCCACAAATATTTTGAATTTGCCTGATTCAAGCATGGTTTTACCATTTTCATCAAAATAACTGAGTTTGGAAGCATCAATGGTAAAACTGACGGTTTTGGATTCACCCGCTTTTAAGGCGATTTTTTGAAAGCCTTTTAACTCTTTTAATGGGCGCACATACGAGCCTACCAAATCGCGCACATATAGCTGAACCACTTCTTCACCATCTCTATTTCCCGTATTTTTCACGGTAACAGAAGCCGAAATCTTGTCCGTTTTAGCCATTTCAGAGGCACTCAACGAGAAATTACTGTACTCATAAGTAGTATAACTTAAGCCAAAACCGAAGGGATATAGCGGCAAATTAGGTATATCGCGGTAACGCGAAACCCAAAAATCGTCAGGGCCTTCTCGCCCGTCCACGTGCGGACGATTGGTATTATAAGCGTTGTAATACACCGGAATCTGACCCACTGCATAAGGGAAACTCATCACCGTTTTAGCCGATGGATTGAAATCTCCGAATAAAATATCCGCTGCCGCCGAGCCTTGTTTCGTACCCGCCAACCAAGCATACAGTATTGCAGGTGCTTGTTTTTGAACTTCAGTCAAAATCATCGGACGACCAGCGTGTACCAAAACTATCACCGTTTTACCCGATTCTTTCAAAGTTTTTAACATTTCCATCTGCCCTACTGAGGGGTTGATGTCCGCAAGGCTGCGCGCCTCACCTGCTATTTTACCCGTAATACCAATCACCGCAATCACAACTTCTGCTTGGGCGGATTTAGTTTTTAACTCAGAAAGCAACGCATCGGAGGTTTTACCGTCCAAATTATAGCCTTGAGCGTATTGCACCGTAGCATTTGGCAATTTTTCAGCGATGCCTTGTCGATAAGTTGTCACGTCTTTTGAGTCGCCTTGCCCTACCCAAAAATCGAGTGCGTCCTCTTTGCTATCCGCGAAAAGACCCGCTACAAGCACATTTTTGACGTTTTTACTGAGGGGTAGCACATTGCCGTCATTTTTTAAAAGCACCATACTTTTGCGCGCGGCTTCTTGTGCGATTTGCAAATGTTCAGGCGCCATCATAGTCGCTTTTTCACGAGCTTCATCTTGAAATTTATAAGGATCTTCAAACAAACCGAGTTTAAATTTCCAATATAAAATTTTACTAACAGCCTCATCCACCACCGTCATAGGCACTTTTCCTTCTTTGACAAGCTGGGCTAAATTTTCAACCACCACGCGAGATTCCATGTCCATTTGAGAACCCGCCATGAGGGCTTTGCGCGCCGCATCTTTACTATCTTCAGCAAAACCATGCGGAATTAATTCGCCAAAAGATGCCCAATCCGACACCAAAAAGCCTTTAAAACCCCATTTTGCCTTTAAAACATCTTTTATTAAAAATTTATTGGCACTTGCTGGCACACCATCTACAATGTTGAAACTATTCATCACCGTAGCTGCACCGGCGTCAATAGCCGCTTTGTAAGGTGGTAAATAATAATTCCACAAAGCATAGCGCGACATATCCACCGTGTTGTATTCACGACCACCTTCGGGCGCGCCGTACGCAGCAAAGTGTTTCACGCAAGCCAAAACGTGCTGATTATCAAAATTACCTTGAAAACCTTTCACTCGCGCCGCTGAAAACACACCACCAAGATACGGGTCTTCGCCATTTCCTTCCATTGTGCGCCCCCAACGAGGTTCGCGCGTCACATCCATCATGGGCGCAAATGTCCAGTGAATACCTGCCGCAGAAGCTTCTTTGGCAGCAATCGAAGCCGTTTTTTCGGCTCCGGCTGGCTCCCATGAGCACGCTTCTGCAATCGGAATCGGGAAAATTGTTTTATAGCCATGAATGACATCATAGGCAAAAAGAATGGGAATACCCAAGCGCGATTGCTCTACAGCGATTTTCTGCACCGCTTTTGTTTGTGCAACGCCTAAAACATTGAGGAACGAACCAACTTTGCCATCCTTCACCATTTTCACCTTGGCTTGTTGACCGGGGTCATTGGCGGCTTGGGGACCCGTCAGTACACCACCATTGAGTTGATTGAGTTGACCCGCTTTTTCTTCGATTGTCATACGTTTTACGAGGTCAGCTACTCGGGCTTCAATGGGAAGTTTGGCGTTTTTATAAGATGTATTTTGCGCATTTATTGAAGCTGCACTTAAAGGCAAAAGAATTACGGCTAAAAAAAAGTTTTTACAAAATTGTCGGTACATTTTTGCTGGTAGTTTAGTTAATGAAATTTAGTTATCAATTTTAAAATTATGTTAAACAAATAAACAATCTAATGTTAGGTTACAACAAGTCCACTTATAATACATTGATTATCAAATAATTATACTTTTATTTTTTCTTCACCCGAACAAAGCTTTGGATCTTACCGGTAGTTCCTGCTACAATGTATTGCAATGTATCAGGAGTAACATATACAATAGTGCAGCAATCATTACCATCATCCGATTTGAAAAAGAAACAGCCGTCTTGGGCTTCTACCGCACAATCTGCACACGTAGCTGGCACATCCCACTTGCCTTCTTCTACTTTTTTACCATCATAAATAGAGACATATTTCATATCCGCGTCCATAAATTGCATGTTGTTCTTTTTATCAATTGTAGATCGCCACGAACCCACCAATTTATCTTTTGACAGCAGGTTGGCAGCCACTTTGGGCGCAGCAGCAACTGTATCCTTTTTTGCCGCCGTAGCTGGAGGAGTAGCAGTTGTTTCAGTTTTAGGGGCATCATTACAAGCCCAAACAAGTGATGCCAAAATAGACATCGTTATAATTACTTTTTTCATAATGGTTTTTAAAAAAATTATTAAAAATATAGATAAAACGTTCGGGAAACTTTTGAAGCGCCCTAACATGACACGAAGCAAATTCACCCTTAAAATCAATTACTGGGCTTATAATACTGAGGGGGTGACTGTTGCCCATCAAGCCGTTGCTGCTGTTGTTTTTGCTGTGGCTGCTGCGGCTG
>JANMYC010000443.1:0-6717 GCA_031381715.1 Saprospiraceae bacterium | reverse complement strand
CCTTTTACGCGCTTCGTGCACCATCTCCAAACCCTCCGTCAGCCCCGTGCATTTCATTAATTTGATATTAATACCCTTAAAAGCCCCTTTTATTTTTTCAAAATCCTCAAATCTTTGAAACGATTCATCCGCCACAGTAGGAATGGGCGACCCCTCAGTAACGAAAGCATTCCCGTCAATATCCTCCTTAGGCATGGGCTGTTCGATGAGTTCTACGCCTTGCGAAGCCACCCAATGCGCCATATCCAAGGCAAAATGCTTATCCTTCCAACCTTGATTAGCATCCACATAAAGCGGTTTATCCGTCATTTCACGAATCGTATTGATGATTTTTTTATCGTCATCCGACCCTAATTTTATTTTTAAAACCTTGAAATCAGCTGCTTCTTCCACTTTTTGTCGCAATACTGAGGGGGTATCAATGCCCAGTGTACAACTCGTAATGGGCATATTTTGAGGTTCAGAACCCAGCATTTTCCAAACTGGAATACCTTCAATTTTGCCTTTTAAATCATGTAACGCAATATCAATGGACGCTTTAGCTGCCGTATTTTTTTCGGCAAGCAAATCAATTTCAAACATAATTTCTTGCATATCAAAGGGATATGAATAGCGTTTTAATATACTTTGAGCTTTTGTTAAAAAAGCTGAAATAGTCTCAATATTTTCACCAAAATAAGGAGGCATCGTCGCTTCGCCTAAACCCACAAAACCATTGCACTCAATTTGAGTTAAAACTATAGCCGTAGAAGTACGTGAAAAATTAGAAATGCGAAACGGGTGCCGCATCTGAAGGTCGTATGATTGAAAAGATAATACCATTTTAAAATATTTGAAATGAGGTGGTAAATGTCTATTTTTTTCTTTAATTTTGAAAGAAAAAATATAATGAGTAGTATTTTAGAAGTTAATAAACCAATTCGTTTAAAGCCCTTGAATCCTATGTCTGAGGATGATTTTTTCGAATTCTGTGAAAAAAATAAAGAGTATGTACTCGAATTAGAGTCTGATGGCAGTATTTCTGTCCAAGAGCCCGTTGGTGGATACACCAGTTATTTTAATGTGGAATTAACGACAGAACTTAATCTTTGGAATAGAAAACAAGCGAAAAAAGGCTTTGTAACAGGACCCGATGGTGGCTATCGATTGCCGAATAATGCAGTAAAAGCGCCCGATGCTGCTTGGACATCGGCGGAGCGAATAAGTTCTGTTACATCAAGAGAATTGACTAAATATATCCCGATTTGCCCTGATTTTGTCATCGAATTGAAGTCAACAACCGACAATATTAAAGATTTAAAAGTGAAAATGGAGGAATATCGTCAATGCGGCTGCCGTCTTTCATGGCTGATTGATAGAGGTTCAGAGGTTGTTTATATTTTTAGAGAGAGTTTTGAAGATGAAATTGTGGTTGGTTTTGACAAGTCTCTTTCTGGCGAAGATGTACTTCCAGATTTTAAATTGGATTTAAATATTTTAAGATAACAAAAAAGCTATGTTTCCAAACATAGCTTTTTTTAATACATTTGCATTAAAATACCCATTATGTCAGCCATTACTTTTATGCCTTTAGAACGCATGTCTCCTTCCGATTTGTTGGCATTCAGCCAATTAAATCCCAGCCTTATTTGTGAAATGAATACCAATGGCAGCGTGGTTGTAAAAGTACCCATGCGTCAGAAACACAACCAAATTTGTAATAAAATTCAAGAAAACCTTATTGAATGGAATGAAAATGTGAACGAAGGCATTGTTTTAAGTGGAAAAACGGGATTTATTTTACCCAACGGTGCTATCCGTCACCCCTCAGTATCGTGGGTAAAACCCTACAAAATGAGTCGCCAAACGGAGCATTTATTGGAAGTAGCACCTGATTTTTTCGTAGAGTTTCTCACAGAATCCGATAACGCCAACACCATGAAACTTCGCATGAAAGAGTACATGCTCAACGGTGCACTCCTCGGTTGGCTTATTGATTTGAACAATGAAAAAGTATATATTTATAAAAATGATGGCACCGAGCAAGTCATAGAAACCCTCAATGAAAGGCTCGATGGCGGCAATATACTGAGGGGGTTCAGCATTTTATTAAAAAGGGGGAAATAAACCCAAGTCATCCCGAGAATCGGGATGGCATGGGTTTATGCAGGAATCTCCATCCGAATCCTAAAATCCTTAGTCAGGTAGTTGTTAATTCTATTTTTTAAAACCTTCATCCAGCCTATATTTAGCCCTTCGTAACGAGCCAAAGTCCAGCCTTGTGGCGTGTTTTCAGGTATATCAATATCCTCCTTTTTTAGAAATTTCAGGGCATTGATTTTATCTAAATCCACAAACGGAATGGCATCAGAAATAGCCATGCTCAAAGCCAATTCGTGCGACGGAATAAAATCTGTTCCTTTTATTTCCCCAATCACAGTCCCCAATGACTTTCTTTTTAAAACCTTGTCAATCAAGGCAATATGATTGATGTTTTCTTTTAAAACGATAAAAATTTCCTCATTTCCTTTAATGAAAAATTCAAAATCGTCGGCATTTTTCAACCATTTTTGAGCAATTTCAAGCTGTTTTTTAGGCAATTTTGTGAGGCTTAACTTAGGTATATTCAACGAATTTTTTTCAGTAGTATTATTTTTAAAAACGCTTACAAAGAAGCCTTCACCCCGTATTTTATGTGGATAAAATTGATAGCCATAAACTGGATTTTGAGCTTCATTTTGCCACGTTTTTTCAACGATTCCAAACCCCTCAGTATCAAGCTTAACTGATTGAAAATCAAAGCTTTCAGAAAGAAATAGGGCATTGTTTTTATTCTCAAAATCATTGTAGGTGCAGGTCGAATACAGTAAAATACCCCCCGATTTTACCAATTTGGCGGCATTGGTTAAAATGCGTTTTTGACGCGCTGAACAGGTCTGTACACTCTCAGGCGACCATTCGCCAATCGCTTTTTCATCTTTTCTAAAAAGTCCCTCACCGCTGCACGGCGCATCCACCAAAACAATATCAAAAAAGCCTTCTAATCCTTCAAAATTTTCGGAATCATGATTACAGATAACTGCATTTGGAATACCCCATTTATGTATATTTTCTTTTAAAATTTCCACTCGATTTTTAATCACTTCATTCGCCACCAATAAGCTGTTTTTACTTAAAATAGACGCCAATAATGTGGATTTTCCACCCGGCGCAGCGCAGAGGTCAAGAGCTGTCAAAGGTTTATTAAGTGTTTCATTATCAATACTTTGAGTGATGGCGTCGGCTATAAACATAGAACTGGCTTCTTGCACATAATACGCACCTGCATGGAACGATGGGTCAAGTGTGAAGCTGGGACGTTCATTCAAATATACCCCTTCATTATGCCATGTAATCTGGCTATCAAAAGCCAGTTTTTGATGGCTATTTTTAAAAGGATTGAACCGCACCGATACTGGCGGCTTTTCTTCCAATGCTTGAAGAAATAAAGGCAATTCATCACCCAAATCAGCTTTTAATTGCAGTAAAAAAGATTCTGGAAGTTGTTTCAAACTATTTTTTTAACAAAAGTAATATGCGTACACGAAAAGAAGTTACCCCCTCAGTATTTTCTCATATTTTAATAAAATTTTTGACAGGTTATGAAAAGATACTTAACTTTGCCAACAACCTAATAAAGAGAAAACTCCCCAACTTCAAAGTATTTATGGCTAAAAAACAAACCAAGAACAAACCTGATTCAAAGAAACAGATTTATGAAGGAAATCTGTATGACAAAATATTTAAAGAAAACGCTGAATCTATTTTTTTACCACTTATTGAAGAACGATTGAACGTTAAAATTAAGGCGTTCATATCTTATAAAGCGAAACTTCAAACCACACTCGAAAGAGAGATGGATTTTTTTTATGAGGTTGAAACTGAGGATAATTATAGATTTTTGCTTCATCTTGAATTTCAGACTGATGACGAGCAAGATATGATTTATCGAAAAGCAGAGTATCATGGCATTGCCTTGAATCTTAAAAAGATGGAAATTCGGCATATTGTGGTATATTTAGGTATCAATAAGCCAACGATGCCCACTCAATTACTTGAAAAAGAGGTTTTTAGGGGTTTCGATTTGATAGATATTCATGCTTTGAGTTACGAAAAACTCTTACAATCGCAAGTGCCAGATGTCGTGCTTTTGACGGCATTAGCTGATTATCCGATAGAACAAGCCGAGAGTATTTTGCGTTTAATAGTTAGGCGATTAAGAACAGTTTGTCAAAATCCAAGCGAATTGTCAAAATATTTAAAGCAATTAGTAATCGTAGCACGACTTAGAAAAATTGAAGGTTTAACAATTAAAATTACGGAAGAAATGCCAATAACGTATGATATAGAAACGGATTACCTTTATAAAAGAGGTATTGAACAAGGTATCGAAACAGGTGTTGAAAGAGGCGTTGTACAAGGTATCGAAAAAGAAAAAATAGAAGTCGTCTGCAACGCCCGCCGCGAGGGAGTCCCAATAGAACTTATCGCCCGAATTGTTAAATTGACGCCTCAGCAGGTTAAAGAAGTATTAATTAAGTTTAAAATTGATTAAATCACTTTTCAAATTGAAAAGAAATGCCAATAAAGTATGACATTGAAACAGATTATCTTTATCAAAAAGGCTTTGAAAAAGGTTACAAAATAGGCTATAAAATAAAAATTGTCTGCAACGCCCGCCGCGAGGGAGCATCAATTGAGTTCATAGCTCGAATCGTCGAGTTGACGCCTCAGCAGGTTCGTGAAATATTGGATAAAGCCAATATTGAATGAATTTTACTTAAAATCTGAATTTGAAAACGCCTTTAATCATTTACTGTGGTTAAGGGCGTTTGTTATCTTTTTTAAAGCATATTGATGATATATTTTCGATTTAAAAATTAACTCTACAACAAAATGGAATTTAAAAATAAAGTCGTACTCATAACGGGTTCTGCTACGGGATTTGGTAAAACCTTAGCCGAATTATTCGCAGAGCAAGGCGCATCGCTTATTCTTTCGGATGTAAATATTACAGGTGGTGAAGCTGTTGCCAATGCCATTCGTGAAAAGGGCGGGCAAGCGTTTTTTACAAAATGCGATGTCAGTGATGCCGAAGAAGTACAAAAAATGGTAGGAAAAGGCGTAGAAACCTTTGGTAGATTGGATATTTGCATCAATAATGCGGGTATTGCGGGTAATTCGATGCGCACTAAAACCCATGATTTTGAGGAAGATATGTGGGATAAAGTCATGAATATCAATGCTAAAGGCGTCTGGCTGTGCATGAAGTATCAGCTACCTCATTTATTGGCTGCCAAAGGTGGAGTTGTGGTCAATATTGCTTCAAAAGCAGGTTTGGGAGCGGTGCCAGGTAATGTGGCTTACGCTGCCAGTAAACACGCGGTCATCGGGATTACTAAAACGGCTGCTCTCGAATATGCCTCAAAAAATATCCGTGTTAACGCCGTTTGTCCATCGTTTGCGGATACGCCAATGGTTCAAAATAGCATCATGCAAGAACCTGAATATGGCCAGCGATTGGTGATGATGAACCCCATGCGTCGCCTTGGTACGGCTGATGAAATCTGTAATGTGGTCATGTTTTTATGTTCTGAAAAGTCTTCGTTTATGAATGGTCAATCAGTGGCTGTGGATGGTGGTTTGACGGCTATTTAAAGGTTTTGTACTGAGGGGGTAAAAATTTGTTTAAAAACTTCTTGTGATACTTTCGCAATAATTGAAACGGATATTTGTGTTTGTTAATGTATTTTAAATTAAATAACTTTTAAAATTTTAAAGCAAATGAACAAATTATTTTGTGTTATATTTTGCTCAGTTATACTTTTTTCGGCTTGTAAAAAAGAGAATGAAACTTCTGATACACCTACCATAGAAGTAGGTACGACCGATAAATTACTTTCGTCAGGAAGTTTTACAGGTACTTCTCGGTATTCAACTTCTGGAAACGTCAAACTTGTAGAGGGGACGGATAAGAAGAAATATTTGGTTTTTGATAACCTAAAATCTGATAATGGTCCTGACCTTAAAATCTATCTTGCGGAAGACAAAACAGCTAAAGTTTTTACAGAAGTAACGAATAAAGTGACTATTGGAAATTCAAAAATCGAAGTTCCTGCAGCGGCTAATACCGATAAGCAAAAGACCGTTTTGATATGGTGTAAGCAGTTTTCAGTGCTTTTTGGTAGTGCGGAGCTGAAATAAATGGAGATGTTTTTAAAATACAAATTGTAAATATTGAGTTTTATGTTAAAATATTGTTAAATACTTGTAACTGCAAAATAAATATTGAAATATTTGTGGATTAATTAAAATAGGTGAGTTTGGTAGGTGTAATCTATTTTAAAATATTAAAACGAACCTACTATAAAAAATTCATAATGGATTTTTTTAAAATAATTTTCTCTTTGTTTCAGGAGGAACTCTTGAAATGAATTTTAAAAAAAACTTTTGTTTTTTTTAAAAAAAAATGAAACAAAAAGAAAAATCTTTCATTAGAAAGATTTTTCAAAGGAAGCCTTTATCTTAAAAAGAAAAAAGTTTCAAAAAAATAATCTATTTGAGCCGTTTCATTAGCTTCAAGTATTTGCAACGTCTCAATATCCCAGATAACAATAGGCATGGGATTATTAAAGAACAGGTTCTGGTAACGCGCATTACTCTCTGTCAAACTCTGGCGGATGCGGTTCCGTTCAAGGC
>JANMYC010000439.1:0-4915 GCA_031381715.1 Saprospiraceae bacterium | reverse complement strand
TCTGTGTTTTTACTACTTTCAAGAATATCTGAAGTTGGTTTAAGGTGTAATTCATGATTCATAAATTTTACTTATAGATTAGATTACAAAGATAAATATAAACTTATGAATAAGAGTGCTCAATTTTGTGCCATTAAATTTGAAATCAAAAATATGACAAAAATAACAGTTGCAAAAGGTGATGGTATCGGTCCTGAAATAATGGATGCCACTTTAGAAATTATTATGGCAGCGGGTGCTAAAATAGAAATCGAGGAAATTGAAGTTGGCGAGAAGGTGTACTTAGGTGGCAACACTTCGGGTATTGCCGCTGAATCATGGGAAGTCATCAGAAGGAATAAAATATTTCTGAAAGCGCCCATAACAACGCCACAAGGCGGTGGTTATAAAAGTTTGAACGTGACAACCCGTAAATTTCTCGGGCTTTACTCCAATGTGAGACCGTGTATGAGTTTACATCCTTTTGTAAAAACAAAGCATCCTGTAATGGATTTGATTATTGTGAGAGAAAACGAAGAGGACTTGTACGCAGGTATTGAGCATCAACAAACGGATGAAGTCGTGCAGTGTTTGAAATTGATAAGCCGGCCTGGTTGTGAAAAAATTGTGCGCTATGCATTTGAGTATGCCAAGCAACAAAATAGGAAAAAAGTAACTTGCTTCACCAAAGACAATATCATGAAGCAAAGCGATGGTCTGTTTCATCAAGTATTTGATGAAATAGCTAAAGAATATCCTGAAATAGAAAATGAACATTGGATTATTGACATTGGAGCCGCTAAAATGGCTGATACTCCTGAACTTTTCGACGTATTGGTAATGCCCAATTTATATGGGGACATTTTAAGCGATGTGGCAGCTCAAATTGCTGGGTCAGTGGGATTAGCGGGTTCGGCAAATATTGGAGAAGAATGTGCTATGTTCGAAGCCATACACGGTTCAGCTCCCAGAAGAGCGGGACAGAATTTAGCCAACCCATCGGGTTTATTGCAAGGGGCAGTGATGATGTTGAACCACATCGGACAAACAGACATTGCCGAAAAAGTGCAAAACGCTTGGTTGAAAACCATTGAAGACGGGATTCATACATACGACATTTTTAAAGAGGGCATAAGCAAACAAAAAGTAGGGACAAAAGAATTTGCAAAGGCGGTCGTAGCAAATCTGGGCAACGCGCCTTCTATACTCAAACCCGTATTTTACGCTAAAAATTCAGCCCTGAATTTGCCAAAATACGTGCGAAAACCTTCCGCTCATAAAGAATTGGTGGGTGTAGATATTTTTGTTCATTGGAAAGGAACCAACCCAAATGAACTGGCAGATAAAATAAAAACAATAGAGCAAAACGGGATTAAACTCTCGATGATTACGAATCGAGGCATTAAGGTTTGGCCAGATGGATTTGAGGAAACATTTTGCACCGATCATTGGAGGTGCCGGTTCAAACCAAGTGATGGCTTTGGAATCAGTAAAATGGATATTATTGAGCTCATGAAAAGCGCAATCAATGAAAATATTGATACAATAAAAACGGAAAACCTTTATTCATTTGATGGCAAAGCAGGCTATGCTTTAGGGCAAGGGCAATAAATAATAATAGCATGATATCTACAATAAAATTAATGGCAATGATGGTTTTTTTAATAGCATCTTTTGCTACCATAGATATTCTGAAGAGTCAATTTCTAATTTCACTCTCTATAATATCAGCGTTAAGCCTAATTCGTCAAATATCAAACAACAATAAAATATCGGTAAAAAATGGAGATTAAACAAAAATTTAAATTAATTGAAGGTGAATTTTCTCAAACTGAAGCGATGGAAATACTAGACAATGTATTTTCAAGCAAGATACAATTCCATAAAATGAAGAACTTTAGGTCACAAATTCGTTTTGGAAAAGACGATGAAACTTCATTAGAGAGAATAAATCAACTAAAGGAGAGTATTGAAACTGTATCCAAAGCTATTAAGGAAGCAAAAATAGGAAATGGAAAAATTGAAATAACAGCAGTCATTAACGTCAGTATTTCTAAATCTGAAAAATCCAAAGAAGACATTGAGTGATTTTAAAGACAAACACGATAAAAACAGTGATAACAACTAATCTAATCTAAGCAAAACAAGTTCTAACATGCGGCGATATAATTGCCATTCCACGGAAACTGTATATGGATTGGCGGGAAATGCATACAGTAATATTAAGAAAACCATCGACATACATGAAACGGGGTAAAATCCCGCCTTTACTGAGGGGGTATTTGCGCGCTAACTCTTTGAGGGTTCAAAACCCTCAAAGAGTTTTATATGAAATATCACGTATTTCAATGGTTTATGAGAAGCGGGATTTTACCCCGTTTCATGTATAAAAGGTATAGTTACCACAAAAAGTGAAAATAAACTTCGAGAGTTAGAAATAAATATGAAATATGGATTTTAATTTATTAGTTGAAAATTTAAGAAACCCAGCCTTGCTATTTTTTGTACTCGGTATTATTACTGTTTATCTCAAAAGCGATTTAGAAATTCCGCCCAATTCATCAAAATTTATTTCTATTTATTTATTATTCTCCATCGGATTTAAAGGTGGACAAGAATTATCTCATGAAACTTTTACAAGTGAAATTGCATGGTCTATGTTATTTGGAATCTGTATAGCTCTTATTATCCCTTTCTATACGTTCTTTATTTTAAAAAAGAAATTGAACGTGTTTGATGCGGGTGCAATAGCTGCAGCATATGGGTCAGTGAGCGCTGTTACATTCGTTACGGCTGTTTCATATCTTGAATCCCAACAACTAAGTCTTCACGGGCACATGGTAGCAATAATGGCATTGATGGAATCTCCAGCGATAATTGTAGGCTTAATATTAATCTCAGTATTTAATAAAGAGGAGTCTAATATAATTAAAAAAAGATTGGTTATACGACATTCTTTAACAAATGGAAGCGTATTACTTATACTTGGCAGTTTGGTTATCGGCTTTTTAGCCAATGCTAAACAAGCTGAAGGTATCAAACCATTCACAAACGACCTTTTTAAAGGCTTTCTTGCCATATTTCTTTTGGATATGGGCATCACGAGCGGTAAAAAACTAAAATCTTTCTTTTCTTTTGGTTGGTTTCCGTTGATTTTTGCAACCATAATTCCTTTATTAAATGGTTGTTTTTTTGCGATGCTCAGTTCATTTGTCACGACGGATATTACCAATAGATTCATATTTGCTGTCTTAGCCGCAAGTGCTTCGTATATTGCTGTTCCCGCCGCAATGAAAATTACGGTACCACAGTCAAACCCTGGATTATATCTACCCATGGCACTTGCTGTGACTTTCCCCATAAATATTACAATTGGATTACCAATATATTTTATAATTGTGCAACACTTTTAGTAAATTTCTTGGGTATTTCTTACTTGATAGCAGAATATCGAATGTACCTATTTTGATCAATTGTATTAAAATAAGTGGTTGAAGTGTTCAAATCGATAATTTCATTTTTAATGTAAATGCTTCATTATCAATTAATTATAACTGATTTCTATTCAGAGTCTCTGAATAGAAATCAATTACATAGAGTATTGTAAATCTTTTCAAGATGAAATATTTTTCAGTCCCGCTTTGCATAATTTTGAGTATTTCGTTTGAGGCTTGTGTCAGTCCTGCGGCTTTTTTTAAGGACATACCTATTTCTGAGGGTCAAAAAGTCAATTTTTTGACCGATATAGAAAAGGCAACCGTGGCAACACGTCAAATATTGACAGCTCATGATTTTTCTGTGAAGGAAGATACTAAATTGCCCAATGGTACACATTGCATCATTGCAGAACACATATCAACGAATATTATTGAAAGCAAAGACCCTTACCCTTCTGGACTCATTAGGGTTTTAATAGATGCCCGAGCTGGGGATAGTGCGCAAGTCAATGTTTATTTTAAACCTGGGTTGCGTAAAGATTTGAAAGAAAAAATTGCCAAAGAAACGGAACGGGCTACCCGCCGCTTTTTTATGGATTTAGAAAAACGTCTGCCTCATTTGGTTAAAAACTAAGATTTAATATTAAAACAATACGTAATTGCTTAGCCAGATGGTCGCTGCTGCTCCGCTTAGCCACTGATTTTACAGATGTTGACTGATTTACACTGATTTTTAAAAAACAAATGTAAATCAGTGTAAAATCAGTCGGTTTCAGTGTAATCAGTGGCTAAGAGGAGCACAAGCGACTATGTAGCTAAGCAATTACAACAATACAACGTATAATTGAAGGCGCTTCTGTTAATTTGAAATCATCCGCCGAGTTCTCGGTACAAGCCCCCTCAGTATTTTTCGATTTCGGATGTGTGATTTCAGATTTCAGCGCATTTTGAAACCCGAAATCCCACATCCGAAACCCGAAATCGAATCATTCCGTCCGCAATGATTTTACTGGGTTCGCCACCGCCGCTTTTATGGCTTGAAAGCTTACTGTTAAAAGCGCAATCAATACCGTTAAGCATCCCGCTAAAGCAAAAATCCACCAACTAATGGTCATGTGAAAAGCAAAATCTTGTAGCCATTTATGCATAACATATCCTGCAAGTGGTGCAGCAATAGCAAAAGCAATGATAATTAATTTGATAAAATCTTTTGATAAAAGGACAACGATTTGACCAACGGATGCACCCAGAACTTTGCGAATGCCAATTTCTTTAGTGCGGGTTTCAGCCGCAAAAGCAATCAGACCAAATAGACCCATACAAGCAATAAATATAGCAAAAGCGGTGAAAACCGAGAATATTGTGGACAATCGAGTCTCCGCAGCGAAGGTTTCGTTGAAGGCTTCATCTAAAAAATAATACTCAAATGGTGCTTCTGCATGGTATTGGTCATAGATTTTTTTTACCGCTGCAACGCTTTTAGGAATATCAGAATTGGC
>JANMYC010000664.1:0-1789 GCA_031381715.1 Saprospiraceae bacterium | reverse complement strand
GGATTTTCAAATCATGCAGAGCCTGTGCTTTGCTATCCGCCTCGTAAGTTTCTTGGTGCGAAAAGTTGAGGTGCGCGATGTCAATACTGTTCCAATTAGCGGGTAAACCTGCGTTGATATCGCTTCGATGATGCTCTTTATAAGCTTCTGAAATTGTCCGAGCTGTCTGAACATCCGTATTATGCTGGATAATTTGAGTATAAAGCCAAGCAATATCGTGAAAAACGCTCGTAAAATTGTTCACAAATCCCAAAAGTGTTATCAAACCGCCCACGTAAAATATTTTTCCTGCTTCCCAGTTTTGATATACAAAACCCACTGCAACCACCGTATAAATAGATGTAACGAGCATATCCGCCACAAACCATTTCCATTCGTTGATGACCACCTGTTTTTTGTAAGGCTTAAAAACGCTCCACACTTTATCCATCAAGCTGCTTTCCATCCGTTTTTCAAGGCGCAAAGTGATGACCGTAATGATATTGGAAAGGCTATCAAAAAGCGTTGAAAATACAATGTGTTCCTTTTCATTGGTTTCATCCAAAGCTTTTATGTACGGAACATCAAATTTCATAATGACCCATATCGTTAAAAAGCCCAATAAAACCGCCACAATGCCAAAGGTAGGAGAGAAATAAAGGATAGCAATAAATGAAAAAATGAACTTCGAAAAAGCGTATAAATACATAAATCCATCTTTAAAAAAGGATTTTAAACCTTCATAAGCCTTTCGGATACGGTTTATGGTAGCGCCACTGTGGTTATCTTGATGCCATTTTACGGGCAGATGCAGCGTTTGGTGGTACAACTCATTCATAAAATTTCGGCTCAGCGTAAATGCTAAATTTTGCTCCATAATCCGCGCAAAGCCATGAAAAATCCACTCCGCAAATCTCAAACCGAGATAACCCAAACCATAAATCCATGCACTTCTAAGCACATCCAATCCATTGGCTTGAATTTTATTCACGAACCAACCATATAAAAAGGGGTTCATAGACGAAATAAAATTCGCCACCACAAACATGGAATATACCAAAACGAATTGTTTTTTTTCGTGTCGAGCATAATGCCATGCCGTTTTTAGGAGCGCTATGTATGGGTTTTTATTCAAAATTTATTAAATCTAACGAATTTGTAGGTGAAAGTGATTGGAATTTTTTTTACTGAGTAGTCCTACTTTGGCACTCTGATAAAACCCGTGTCACCGCTCCAGGCGGTGGCACGGATTTAGAACTAATTTTGACTAATAATCCGTGCCACTGCTTGGAGCGGTGACACGGGTTTATAAATAATTTTGATTGAACTCGTCAAAATTGTTTGGTTTTTTCTCTACAAATGTAGAAGTCCTATGAGCTCCCTAATCAACTTTTTAATTATAATACACTACTCCGAAACCACTATCAAACCCTGCTCCAACGGATTTAAATTTTCTAAAAGAATCTCAAAAAATGAGCGTCCATGTTTTAAATAAAATGGTAAAAAATTATCAGTGCGCTCTTGCAAACCACCGCTCGGGAAAAACTTTTGAACCAGCGCTTTTACTTGATTGAGCGTGGTTTCATTTTTCTGTTTTTCAGCTTTCATCAGTCTGCCTTCAATCATTTCAATGGCTTGAATCTGCTTCGTTTTTTCGGCTAAAACCGTCTTTTCAAGCGTAGGGTCTATCGAAAATTGAAGCCATTTTTAATGATATAGTATCAAAAGCTCTTTCGATAGACCCTACGCTTGAAAAGACGGTTTTAGCCGAAAAAACGAAGCAGATTCAAGCCATTGAAATGATTGAAGG
>JANMYC010000627.1:0-3876 GCA_031381715.1 Saprospiraceae bacterium | reverse complement strand
ATCCTCAAACCTATACCAGTTCCAATGGCCAACTCCTTAAAAAATTGAGCACTGATTTGGCTGTTTTCTGATGACTCTCGGATATCCCAAACATTACCAGCATCAAGGAAAATGGCGCTGTTGATGCGCCAAAAAACTGGGAAACGATATTCAGAATTGAAGTCAACTTTCATATCTCCCGCTTGAAAAGGCACGCCAGTAAAATTAGAATTGTTAAAACCACCGGGACCCAAACCTCTAATCGTCCACGCTCTGATGCTGTTAGGACCGCCCACGTAAAATAAGCGAGAGTAAGGCGTATTGGATTCTTTTAAAAAAGGAACGGCTAAACCCACTGACAATCGAGCCGCGTAAGCCGTTTTTGAGCTAATATCCCTCGTGTAGTGTAAATCAATTTCACCTCGCCAATATTTAGAAAAGGTCAAACTGTCATTGATTTTAAAAGGCGTTTTTCTGCCCGCTATTTTTTCAATGAGGAATATTTCGGTGCCCGATTGCTCCACATTTGCCGTATATTGTATCCTTTCATTTAAAATATTCGGTGTGCCGTTGTAGTCATAACTTATTGAGCGGAGGGCAAAACCAGTCATCAATTGATTGTCAAAGCTTTTGAGGGTTCTGACATTTAATCTATTGATGAATGAAGGTTTGAGCTCATTGATGTTCAACTCCACACCTGTCGGGCTGATGGTGTATCGCTCAAGTCCATTATTACTTTTTAAAACATATTTAAATCCCAAATTAAATTGTTGCAATTTATATTGATTCAAGCCTCGTCTATCACTCACGCTGTATCCAATATTAAAATTAGTGCTGGCATCCCTTACCACAGCTTTATAAAAATCTTTTTTAATAATACCCACTTGACTTAAAAGTTGCCAAGCGCGACTGAGTTTTACAAACTTCGGAACGGAGAGATTATTGTCGAATCTGAGGTCGGAGGTGATGCCATTACTGAGGGAGTCACCGCCGCTGATACCAATATCAATTCCGCCAGATATTGTAGAATTAAGCCTTTCAGCACCATTAAATAAGTTTTTATGCTCAAAACCAATGTCTCCCGCTATACCAATCCGACCTAATGAACCGCCTTGTAGCTTGCCAGATGAATCGGTACTGGTCTGTGAAATATTGGAATAATTAATTTCGAGACCCGATTCAAAACTCATTTTTTTGTTGGGCGTCAAAAATACTTTATAGGTTATGAGGGTAGAATCACAATCTTCAACGTTTGGTCTGATATTCACATATTTGTAAAGACCTAAATTCGTCATTTTACGAATAGAATTTTCAATGTCGATTTTATTATAAAGATGACCGGGCGAAATATCCAAAGTTTTATTGAGTGTTTGAGGTCTTATCCCCACGTTTCCATCGTAAGTAAAAAATATTTTACCATCCACAATGGTATCTTTTGCGATTGTTTCACCTAATCGGGGGTCAAAATTTGGATAAACAATTACGTCGGCGGTATAGAATTTCAGATGCGATAATTTATCATTTGGTACTTGTATTGTCAAGGCAACATTGGCTTTCCTGTTGCCGAGCTTATCCAGCCCTGTATTCACTGTATCGGCAATCATTTGATCTATATAATTGGAGGTGAAACGAGCATACCCCAAGTTATTTAATCTATAAGTGATGCGCTGACGCTCTAATTCGTAGAGGCTCGTACTGAGGGGTGCTCCTTTTTTTAAGTAACTTTCATCCGCAATATCGTTCAATAAATAAAGAATTGAAGTATCAGCGCAACGAAACATAACCGTATCCATCACATACAATTTGCCCGGGTCGGCGTGGTACGTAACATCGGCGTATCCTTTGTCTTTATTGTGAAAATCCTTATCATAAAAAACGGTAGGGTAGAGATAGCCTTTATTTTTCAAGAATTGGGTCATATTTTTTACCGTCAATTCCGTTTGATTTTGATTGTAAATGGCAGGAGGAATTGAAAAACTTTTGTATTTCCAGCGCTTAAATTTTGATGTTGTGGTATCATTTTGCCCTTTAAAATAGAACCACGCGCCATTCTTTCTTTTAAAAAAAAGGAAGGTTGGCAATTCTTTTTGCTTGTAAAGAGCAGTTAATTCGTATTCTAAGTTTTTCTTTGTTTTTTTATTGGGGATGTTTTTAATATTGACTTTATTTGTGGCTACTAAGTATTGGTCTTTTTCAAGAAATTGATGGATATTACAAGATGTGGTGATGCTCAAAAGCAAGCATAAAAAGCCTAATTGAGCATATTGGGCTAATTGCAAACAAGCGAATGACCGAGTCGTAGAATGAACGGCTTTTTTATATAACAGTGCGGACTTAAATTTCATGTAATGTATACTATTCTATCCAAACAGAAAATTAAATATATTCAATCTTTAAAAGTTAAAAAATTTCGTCAAATGTACGGCAATTTTATCGTTGAAGGCGAAAAAATGGTCATCGAACTTTTGAATGATAAAAATATAGTGGTTGAACACATCATTGGTTTAGAAACGTGGATGAATGAAAACACCAATATCCTCAAACCGCATTTTAATAAAATATTAACCACAACCGAAGCTGACCTCAAGCAAATTTCAAGTCTCACCACACCTAATAAGGTGATGATAGTGGCTCGTCAGCCCGCAGAAAACTCGGCTGAAACTTTTTTGAAAACTTTACCCCCCTCAGTACAATACGGATTTTCGCTGTATTTGGATGGTATTCAAGACCCCGGAAATATGGGAACCATCTTGAGAATTGCGGATTGGTTTTCAATTCCCTACGTTTTTTGTTCGCCCACGAGTGTAGATGTGTGGAATTCAAAGGTGATTCAAGCGAGCATGGGCGCATTTTTAAGAGTAAAAGCCATTGAAATAGATTTTAAAGATATTAAAAAAGCCTATCCAGAATTGCCCATTTTCTCCACAATACTGAGGGGGGATAATATTTTTAAAACGGACTTCCCTCGTTGCGGCATGATTGTCGTCGGCAACGAAGGAAGCGGTATTTCAGAAGAAATATTGAAACAAACGGATTTTAAAATCACGATTCCGGGCGGCGGCGGGGCTGAATCTTTGAATGCGGCGGTAGCCACGGGCATAGTCTGCGCCGTGATTACTCAACGATGATTTCATCCGCAAATAACCATGCAGCTTGCCCTTCGCCCACGTGACCTTTCGGGCATTTACCCATGTTTTTAGCGAATACTTTTAAATAACGCTTGGGTTTTGTGTATTCCGAAAACTGCAATTTGGCTTCTCTGATGTATCGTGTTTCACCCCGCGAATGAGAAAAATCCGAGCGATTGATGTCCAACCAATCTTTTCCATCGTTTGAAACACTCAATATTACGTAGTCGGGCAGAAAAATCCATGATTCAGGTCTGTTTAAAAATTGAATAAAAACCTTTGAAAATGACCTTGGCGCGCCGAAATCAAGGGTCATTTCCATGTCATTCCCTTGAAAACCTGTCCATTGCGCATAGTTTTTTTCCGACCCCTTTACGCCATTGGTTAAGCCAAATTCCCCTGATTCGTAGGTGTTTTTAGCGGGTTTGGCGAGTGAGTATTTCAATCCAAAAGCAGAATTGATGTAAAATGTCTGGGTTGTCGGTTTTCCTATAATTTTCCCGTTTTGAAATGGTGCCGCTTTTATGGTAGTAGCTTTACTAATTTCAATGGGTTTTGAGTATGAAAATGAACTGGATTTAGGCACTGTGCCATCCATGGTGTATCTAATTTCTGAATTTTCAGCAATCGTAGAGAGCTCAACTGTTGTTTTCAACTCATTTGACTGAGGGGTTAGCTTTTCACTTTTTAAAACTTGCTTAACATCAAAAACGCGGGTGGCGTAATTCACTTTTAAAACATCCAATTTTTTAAAATGCAGCGCCAATCG
>JANMYC010000595.1:0-3084 GCA_031381715.1 Saprospiraceae bacterium | reverse complement strand
TGATTTTCCAGCGGGCGAAATTGAGTTGACACCGGTTCACGAAGACCATTATGTGTATGAAGATTCTCTCCACAATACATTTATTTGTTATCAAAATAAAATATATCCGTTAGAAAAAGCGAGTGGTTTATTGGCTGCTACGTCGTTCTACGACTTCTCCATCACGAAGAATGTTTTTACAATGCTTCTTGCGGGTATCATTAAGCTTTTACTTTTCACAACGGCTGCTAAAGGATACAAAACACGTGCTGGTCAAGCGCCTAAAGGTGTTCAAAATTTATTAGAGCCTTTAGTAATTTTCATCCGCGATGAAGTAGCTAAACCGATGATTGGTAAAAAATACGAAAAATTCCTTCCTTACTTATTGACAATATTCTTTTTCATTTTAGCGAATAACTTAATGGGCTTGATACCGATGCCTTTCGCGGGCATGGGTGCCAATGTAACGGGTAATATTGCAACGACTGCTGCTTTAGCACTTATTGCATTATTAGTAACGGTTTTAAATGGTAAATCAGATTATTGGAAACATATCTTTTGGATGCCTGGCGTACCAGTTCCAATGAAAATATTCTTAGCACCTATCGAATTATTGGGTGTATTCACCAAGCCGGTTTCATTAATGATACGTCTTTTTGCCAATATTACGGCTGGACACATTATTATACTAGCTTTAGTGGGATTGATATTCGTATTTGGTAAAGCGGGCGAAAGTGTAGCGGGTGCAGGTGCAGGTGTTTTAGTGGGCGGTTTATTCACTTTGTTTTTAAGTGTAATTGAGTTAATAGTTGCTTTCATCCAAGCATTCATATTTACTATTTTGACGGCTTCGTATATTGGTGCTGCGGTTGAAGAACACCACCACGATGAGGCGCACCACTAATTGAGTGAAAAGTGAAAAACTAAAAGTGGAAATTGATTAGCTGTTTCACTTTAATTAAAACGATTTTTTAACAAGTTTAAATATATAGATCATGTACGCAGCAATTGGTGCCGGATTAGCGGCAATCGGAGCAGGAATTGGTATTGGTTTAATTGGTAGCAAAGGTATGGAAGCTATCGCTCGCCAACCAGAAGCTGTAAATGACATTCGTTCAAACATGCTTATCGTGGCGGCTTTCGTCGAGGCGGTTGCATTGTTTGCTTGCGTTATCTCATTCTTGGCGATTGGCTAATTATCGTATTCAACGAAATGAAAATGAGCCGATTGGCGAAAACGGTTGGTTTTTTCTGTCGGCTCATATTTTACCGTTTCAAGGATACCCCCTCAGTATTGAGTGGTTTTTTAGGCGATTTTCAAGGTCTTTTTAAGTAGTTGGGCTAAAATAATCGAATTTTCTTTTTTAAGTCGGCTCTCAACAGTATAGGAAATACTACGCTTTGCTCCATATTTCCTATAATTTTAAGCCCGACAGAAAATGTCAATTATTTTTAAACGCCTACTCAATATTAAAATTATCAATTGACAATTATAAAAATAATACAATGATATTTCTCGCTGAATTTTCTGTTATCAAACCAGATTTTGGTTTGTTTTTCTGGACGCTTATACTTTTTGGCGTTTTCTTCTTTCTTTTAAGCAAATTTGCTTTCAAGCCTATCGCACAAGCGTTGCAAGACCGCGAAAAGTCAATCTCCGATGCTATCAATTCAGCTGAAAAGGCACGTTCTGAAGTAGCAAACCTTAAAGCTGAAAATGAGCAAATATTGGCTCAAGCCCGCGAAGAGCGCATGAAAATGCTCAAAGAAGCGAAAGAGCAAGCTACTGCAATGATCAACGAGTCAAAAAATACCGCTAAAGAAGAAGCTTCAAAAATCATCGCTAACGCGAAGCAGGAGATTGAAAATATGAAGCTATCTGCTATGACTGAAGTAAAAAATCAAGCAGGTAATCTGGCTTTAGAAATTGCTGAAAAAGTAATCAGAAAAGAGCTTAAAGGCAATAGTGAGCAAGTGGCTTTCGTGAACACACTTGTTAAAGAAATGAACCTTAATTAATTAAAAATTGAAAATTAAAAATTGAAAAGGCATTAAGAAATTACGCTCTTTCAATTATCAATTATCAATTATCAATTATCAATTGATACGATGTCTGCAAGTACAAGAGTAGCTGGGCGTTACGCCAAGTCGTTGATAGACCTTGCTTCCGAGCGAGGCAATTTGCAATCAGTTGTGGGTGACATGGAGCACCTCAACGAAGCGATGAAAAATCGTGATTTGTATTTAATGCTAAAAAGCCCAATTATCAATTCAGATAAAAAGGAAAGCATTATGAAAATTCTCTTTGCGGAGAGTTTTGATAATGTAACGATGTCTTTTATCAATATTTGTATTGCTAAAAATCGTGAAGACATTTTACCTGAAATAGCTGCGGACTTTTTGGATGAGTATAAAAAAATGCAAGGTATCACTACTATAAAGGTGACGACTGCGACGCCCCTCAGTACAGAGAGCCTTGAAGAGCTTCGGACTAAGCTATTAGCGAGTGCTGCTACTGCTAAAAACGTGGAAATTGAAACGGCTATTGATCCAGATTTGATTGGTGGTTATGTGGTTGAATTCGGTGATAAATTGTATGACGCCAGCGTGGCTCACAAATTAGAATCATTGAAAAAGGAGTTTAAAGGTAACGTTTACGAATCTCAGATTGAGAAGAAGTAATATTCAAAGTGTGATAATTTAAATCTTAAAACCATAATATTATGAAAATTACTTTATTTTCTATTTTATTGATTGGTTTTTTGATTTCTTCGTGTAAAAAAGATGTTGTACCGTCACCTCCGTGTAATAAGGCAGTTGAAACGGGTATTACTACCAACTATACTGAGAAAGATACTACAATTTACGTTGGAAAAATAACATTAAATGTAGTAGATGTTTTAGTATACAATTGTAAAACAACTGAAAAGCAGTTTAAATTTAATAATCTTACTGAAAATAAAATTGAAGTTAAGATTTATAACGATACTACTTTCAAGCAACTTTTTACATCAATTGATATCGACTCAAGAAGTAGTGTGCAAACTTTCTTAGGCTCTTTGCAAGGTAATTCAGCTTTTATAGCCTCTTTAGTAAAAGTTAAAT
>JANMYC010000573.1:0-10015 GCA_031381715.1 Saprospiraceae bacterium | reverse complement strand
CCCTTCTTCAATCATGCCATTAAAATCGGTAGAGATGACCTCTGCACTCACATCGCCAGTGCCCACAATGTCACAAATGGCTTTATAATGCTTCATCACATTATTCAATCCAGAAATACCTTCTTTAGCCATTAAAGACGGGTTGGTGGTAACACCATCGAGAATGCCTAAATCTTTAGCTTCACGGATTTGGTCGAGGTTAGCTGTATCAATAAAGAATTTCATTTCAATTAAATTTTAAAATATGGAATAGAGAAATGTTAAACTTAAATATAAATATCAATACGGATATGCAATAATAATGATGTTTTCCTCCCAAGCCAAACATTTTTGACCCCCTCAGTAAAATCATGTAAAAAAATCCTAAAGCATTCTAGAAAGTTTCAATTTCAAACTAACTAATATGGCGTTAAAAAAAACGCCAGGCACACCGCTCAACCGCCTTATCCTTGCTGTGTTTCCACCCTGGGGAGGTTCGGCAGGAGCTGGTCGCCTGACGCGGTGCAAAAGTATATAATGCAAACCAAATATCCAAAAGAGATGTACTTATTTTTTTAAAAATTAAAAAGAAGTGATTTCTTAAATTAACGTGTACATCTTGAACATATAACAACTCCCTCTCGTTATTATGAGATTATTTACACTTTTTACTGTCTATTTTTATTAAAATGAACATATAAAACGGAATTTTTCCTATTTTTGCGCCCGCTATGAAAGTTTACCGTAATCTTGATTCTATACCTCGTTTTGAACATACAGTCGTGACCATCGGCTCTTTCGATGGTGTGCATGGTGGTCATCAAAAAATATTGGAGCGGGTGACCCAATTGGCTCAAAGTGTTGATAGTCAATCGGTTGTGATTACTTTTCATCCACACCCTCGCCTCGTTGTCGCTTCTCAGAATCCGAATAAAAACGATACATCTTCCATAAAGCTACTCACTACAACAGAGGAAAAAGTAGATTTATTTGAACGCTACGGCGTTGATAATGTGGTAATAGTGCCTTTTAATCAAGCATTCGCGGAGCAAACCCCCGATGAATACATCGAGAACTTTCTCGTAAAAACGTTTAATCCTACTTATATCGTCATTGGCTACGACCACCGTTTTGGAGCAAAAAGGAAAGGCGATATTACCTATTTAAAAAAGTTTGAATCTCAATTCGGATATGAAGTCATCGAGATAGAGCAGCAGGTGATTCATGAATTAGAGATTTCATCCACCAAAATCCGTCAAGCCGTTGAAAAAGGCAACATCCACGCAGCGAATAAACTGCTTGGGCATCCGTATTCTTTCACGGGAGAAGTGGTAAAAGGTCAGCAAATTGGGCGTCAAATTGGCTTTCCCACTGCTAATTTAGAGATTACTGAAAAACATAAACTCATTCCGCCGCACGGTATTTATGCCGTTTTTGCTTATATTGACGGTAAAAAATTGAAAGGAATGATGTATCGAGGCAATCGCCCCGTTTTAAAAGACCATCATAACGAGACAATCGAAGTCAATATTTTTGATTTTAATGAAGATATTTACGGTAAAAAACTCAAAATTGAGTTAATCGAGTACCTCCGTCCCGATAAAAACTTTGAAAGCCTTGAAGGACTCGTTATCCAATTGGCGGATGATGAGCGCCAAAGCCGTGATATACTGCAAATTGTTGAGAATTCGACTTATCCACGAGTGGCAATTGTAATCTTAAACTATAACACCAAAAACTTTCTGACGCAGTTCCTCCCCTCAGTATGTGGCTCACATTACGGCAATTTTGAAGTATTTGTCGCCGATAATGGTTCCACTGATGGCAGTATCGAAACCGTAAGGGAGATGAATATGGATGGTATTCCTGCTTCATTGGGCATTGATAGGGTAAAAGTGATTGATTTAGTCACCAATTATGGCTTTGCAAAAGGGTATAATGAAGCCCTCAAACACCCATTATTAGCACCCCGTTCCGTAGAACCCGAGAAAGGTTTCGATTATTATGTGCTGCTCAATAGCGATTGCCGCGTGTCTCCCTATTGGCTTTTGCCTGTGATTGAAACTATGGAAGAGGATAAGACCATCGCTGCGGCACAACCCAAAGTTTTATCGTACTCTAAAAAACGTAAATTTGAATATGCAGGGGCTTCGGGCGGTTGGATGGATTCGCTTGGCTATCCTTTTAGCCGAGGACGCATTTTTGATACCGTTGAAAAAGACCGCAAACAATACGACGATGAAGCCGAAATCTTCTGGGCTTCGGGTGCAGCCATGTTCGTGAAAGCTGATTTATACCACCGTTTTGGCGGTTTTGACGCTGAACATTGGGCACACATGGAGGAAATTGACCTTTGTTGGCGTTTTAAAAGGGCAGGTTATCGCATCGTTGTGCAGCCTAATGGAGTGGCGCGTCACGTGGGCGGTGGCACGATGGATTACCTAAATCCGCGCAAAGCTTACCTCAATTTTAGAAATAGCCTTTACACTATTTTTAAAAATGAATCCGCTTTAAAATTGCTTTGGTTGCTGCCTTTGCGACTCATTTTAGATGGCGTAGCAGCGGGTATGTTTTTAATAAAGGGTCAATTTAAGCATATATCAGCCATTTTGAAGGCTCATTTTACCTTTTATGGCAATATTTTCACAATGATTAAAATCAGAAATGAATACAATAAAATCGTTGAAAAAGAACGCATTGCGCCACCCAATAAGGTCGGAATACTGAGGGGTAGCATAGTTTGGAAATATTACGTGGGTGGTAAAAAGATGTTTTCAGATTTAAAAACGAAGTAAAAGATTGAGATTAAGAGCATCTTTATCCGTGTTGAAATATCCCCAAACACCACATTACCCAATTTTAATTTCATAAAACAGTATTAAAAAATATAATATTCCAAATTGGATTTAATTAAAAGGAAATACTCTCATTTCATCCAATTCCTCTAAATTTGTGCAACTTTTTTAGAATTAATTAGTAAAATCTCTGATTTTAATGACAATTATACTAATTACTTATCCTTCCTTACCAATAAACAATCTATATCAGAAATTTTTCGAATTAACATCTATTATAATATCTAAACCAAGAGAATGAATTTTTTACTATTATTATTGGTACTAACGCTCGTTGTGCTTTTATTTCTCCGTAAAAGCTTACAAAAGCCGCCTGTGATAGCACACTCCAACTCGGCTATGTCGGGCAGTAAATTATATTACGGTTTTAAATCACCTGATTGGGTAAAAAATGCGTCTGTTTATCAAATGAATATCCGCCAAATGACCAAGGAGGGAACGATAGCCGCCGCCGCCACTCACCTACCCCGCATCAAAGAACTCGGTGCTGAAATATTGTGGATTATGCCTTTTTTCCCAATTTGCGAACGGGAGAAAAAACAGGAAGAAGGGAGCTCGCCCGAAAATAGCTGGGGCAGCCCTTACGCTCCCTATGATTTTGAATCCATCCACGAAAGATTGGGAACTTTCGATGATTTCAGGGCTTTTATAACTCAAGCGCATGAGTTGGGTTTCAAAGTTATATTGGATTTTGTGCCCAATCACACTGGTTGGGATTCGAAATGGATGATTGAACATCCAGAATGGTTCGTCCATAAAAAAGATGGCACCATCATGCCCGTCACGAGTGACCAAGGCGAAGAATGGGCAGATATTGCTCAACTCGATTTCACAGATCCAGCCTTGCGCGAAGCGTGGATGCAAGCACATGAGTTTTGGGTTAAAAACTTCGACCTTGATGGTTATCGGGAAGATTGTGCTTGGGCTATTTCGGTGGAATGGTGGCTCGAATTGCGCCAGCGATTGGATGCCATTAAACCCGTTTACATGCTCGCCGAGGATGAAGTGCACGGGAGAGAGCAATTTGATGTCTGTTTCGAAACCAATTATGGTTGGGGTACGCACCATTTTATGAAACAAATAGCTCAAAAAGGCGCACCAGCTTCGACTTTACACAAACATACTGAGGGGATAAAAGAACGCCACGGCACGCGCGGTTGGCAAATGAATTTCACCCAAAACCACGATGAGAACACTTGGCACGGCTCCGAATACGAGCTTTTTGGTGGTGGAGCGGATTGTTACATGGCGTTGTGCTTTACCATGGAAGGTGTAGGTTTGATTTATAACGGACAAGAAGTAAGCATGGGTAAGCGTCTCTCTTTCTTTGGAAAAGATGAAATTGACTGGACGGGAGCATCGCGGGCTACTTTTTTTAGGACTTTAACCGATTTAAAAAAGCAGAACAAAGCCTTATGGAGCGGTCGAAATGGGGGTTTTATTGAAAAAATCCCAACCAATCACGATGATAAAGTATATGCTTTTACCCGTGAAAAAGAAGGCGATAAAGTGGTCTGCATTTTTAACATGAAAAATGAAGCCGTGGATGTGACATTAGGCATTGCTGATTATAAAGGCGATTATCATGATGTTTTTAATAAGACGAAGTACCCCCCCAACCCCGAGTACTCGGGGGGGCAGGCTCTCAGTATTGGAGCTACTTTTTCATTAAAACCTTATCAGTTTTATATTTTAACGAATAAATAATAATAGCGTGGCACGGCTCCAAGCCGTGTCACGCATATTTAAGGAATGAAAAATAAATAAATTTACATTTTAACCTATTCTTTTGCTGTTATAAAAACCATCTTTTGCATTAAATATTCTAATATTCGCCTTAAAAGATGATTATTCTAACAACAAAATAATTAGCCTAAAATGTAAATTTATTTATTTTTCATTCCTTAAGTGTATTTTCAAATAACTAAATTTGACTTAATTTTACAGAAGTTGATATTTTTCAAAAACTATAACTAATTGAAAATCAATTGATATTTAAGCGTGACACGGCTTTTGTGCCGTGCCACGTTTTTTACTGAGGGGTATTAAAAAACGCCTTGCGAAGCCAACAGCTTGCAAGGCGTTTTTGATATATCGAAAAAGGAAATGATTAACGTGCGTTAGTCATCAAAGTAGCATTGATGCCTTGTGTACCCGTACGACCTACAAATCCACGAAGAACCAATGAATAGATTCTACCATTCGCTAAGGCAGCAGCGGAGAAATTTCTAACTGTTTTAGAAACGCCCGGAGTACCCGCTTGACGAACCACATAATCCGTCTTGAATGTACCTGTTGTACCAACTGATGTATCGACTTGTACAAAAGGAGTAGCCGTCTTGTAAGTGATACCAGAAAATAAAGCGACTGTATCCGTTCCTCTAATCCTCAAAACGTCCACAGCTGGTCCATCCGGAGACATGTGGATGAAACGGAAACCTGCTTTTCTGTTGATTGCACCCGGTAACTCATCCTTAATAACCACTGGGCTAATTTTATTCAAAGTATCGGTAGCAAAAATAGTATAGCTTTTTCCTGATTCTAAATTTGCTTTAGCGTCTAAAACCGCTGGGGTTGTTTTGCCATAAGGTGCTAATACAAAGCTGTGATCACCCGGTTTTAAGCCCATATAAGTAGAATCGGATGGATATTGACGACCATAAAATAATGTATCACGAACAGGAACAGAACCAGTAAGTCCACCCACTGTAAGTGTAACAGTTTTATTGAGGTCAATGACTTGACCATCCACGATTACATCCACGCCTGTAGTAGGAGCATCAACAACAGCGTGAAATATTTTAACGCGAGACTCAAGTGCCGGTGCGCCCAAATCTTCTTTTCCGCATGACGTCACTACAACTAAAGCCGTTGTTAAAATCAATGCGCTGAATAATACATATTTTATATTTTTCATTTTATGAAATTTTATCACTTTATAATTTAATAAAATTTTTAGAAGTAAGTTCTAAAATACCCTCATGAGTTATTGAAGGAGGCTCTCAGTATTTTTGAGTTTTCATTAAAAAACTTACTTCCAAATTTTCCAGATTCATTAAAATGAATCTTAATTAAGTAGTTGGGCTATAAAATGCCTACTTTTTTTAATTAAAAATATAACGAAGACCTAATTGGAACTGATAAACATCACCTAATGTGTTACGATTTACATATGTATCACGAATAAGGAAAGTAGATGAAGTACCATCAGGATTGTTCACTTGCTCTGTGTTGAAACGGTAAGTTGGTGTTTTACCATCTGCCGCTAAACCTGCATAAGCTATTGGTTGTGAACCAGTTAAACGTTGACCAACACCCCAGTTTTTATTAATCAAGTTACCTGCATTCAACACATCCAAACGAATTTGTAATGTGTTTTTTGATAAATTGAAGTTTTTAGCCACTGAGAAATCAAAGGAACCCAACCAAGGAATGAGACCTCCGTTACGCTCAGTGTACTGGCCACGGCGTGAGCTCAAATACTTGTCTTGTTGAATGAACGCCTCAAATGCAGCTGCTTGTTGAGCTGGCGTGTAAGTAATATTTGTAGCAGTAACACGGTTAAGAACAAAAGCATAAGCACCGCTCGAAATTTGGTCAGCAGTAGGTACGTACAATAAATCATTATTAAGAATACCATCACCATTCAAGTCACCACCAATATTATAAGAATAACGGAAACTTTGAACAGCTTCAAAACCTATCGAGAACACAACATCACCACCGAATTTCTCTTTGCTACCATAACCTAAACGGTAACTTGCATACCCGATAACACGGTGAGGAATATCATTATCACTGAATGAAAGTGGTAAATTTGGGCTGTTAGTACCATTCACTTGTTGTACACCTGTGAATGAACCAGAAGCGATTGAACCTGCACTCATCAAATCTTTGGTTTGGCTGTTGGTGTAAGCAACCATACCACCCCAATCTTTAGTCAATTTCTTCTCTAATTTCAAAGTCAATGTATAGTTAGTACCTTGATTTGTAGTTGAAAGTACTGCTGCACGAGCGACGTTTTTGTTGATTTTGACATCATTTGAAGTTTTGCTCAATTGAGCAGCATCAAAACGAGGGCGTTGGTCAGGACCACCGAAAGTCAATGTACCACTTGCAGGTACTAAATTATAATCATAATATCGCACTGAATTGATATTTTTACCATAAATACCTTCAATAGTCGCTACGAAACCACCCGGTAATTTATAATCAATTGCCAAGTTCGTTTTCCATACTTGAGGGAATTTATAGTTTTCATCTGTCAAAGCCACATCATAGTTACCTTTTGAACTCGGCCCCGCAACTGTTGATAAATCAGGTGCAAATACTGAGGGGTTATTTGTGAACGGATTCACGTTTGCACCAGCAGCATTCTTATACCCACCTAATTGGTCAATCAAACCTGTTAAAACACCATTATTACCGATTTGATTAGAAATCCATACGAACGGTGGACGACCTGTGAAAATACCTGTACCACCACGAACTTGGATAGTTTTGTCACCTTTCACATCATAATTGAAACCTACACGCGGCTCAAATAAAATTTGTGTTTTTGGTAAAGTACCCGTATTTACTTTAATAACTTGGTTGTTCTCATTTTTAAAAGTAATTGAGTCAGATATATAGCTATTGCTCAACGCAACGGTATTTCCGAATCCAATGATACCCGCACGGATACCATAAGTCAAGTTAAATTTAGGTGTGACTTGGAACTCATCTTGAGCATACACTGATGTAGTAGTCGCTTTCAATGTTTGTAATGGCTCGGCACCACCGGGCAACAATGAATAACGATATTGGAAACCTACTGGGAACGTAGTAGGGTCATTTATTTTAGTGTTAGCAGCGGTTTTAAAATCATCAATTGAGTTGAAAACATAAACACCATTGTTACCCGGGAAGAATAAGTTATTGGATTTATAGTTCTCAAAACTTGCACCCAATGTAACTGTATGCTTACCCAAATACATGCGGTAGTTATCAGTGAACTGCATAGTCGTGTAATCCAACTTATTAGATGGTGTAAACGGATCCATACCAGCACTGATATAAGTAGCAGTACCGTTTCTAATGTCAATTGTAGGGAAAAGACCAGGCGTTTTGTAAGCACGGTCTTCATTCTGATAATTATAACTTGCAATAAACGTGTTGGATGCTTTAGAGCCAAATGTAGTATTCAACTCTGCAACCAATGAACGTGTATTGTCTGTGATATAATATCCAGAATTTTCGTAAGCCATTGACAAACCGTCAGTACGGTTTGTTCTGTTACCCGCTCCTAATGAGTTAGAGTTAGAAATCGGAATGTCGGCTTTTGAATCGTGATGAGAATAACGCAAGCTCAATTTGTTATAATCATTGATATTATAGTCAAAACGCGCTAAGAATTTATTAGAGTTTGTGATATAATCAAAGCCAGAATAAGGGCCTGTTTCATATCCAAATTTATCTTTTAAAATACTGCTGACTGCATCCAAGTCAGCTTTCAAAACACGTGTAGGTGTTCCACCTGATTCACCGAAAGGAACATAATTTGTTCCGGGCTCAGTTTTGCGTTGAATTTCAGCGTTTACAAAAAAGAATAATTTATTTTTGAGGATTGGTCCGCCCAAACGGAAACCATATACGTTTTCGTTAAATTTACCAATAGAAACTGGCAAATTACGCGCTTTTTTACCTACATAATCTTGATTTCTCAAAGTTGTGTAAGCAGAGCCGCTCAATTCATTTGTACCAGAGCGTGTCACAGCGTTAACACCCGCTCCCACAAAACCTGATTGACGAACGTCAAAAGGTGCAACGTTGATTTGAACTTCTTCGATAGCATCCAATGAAATCGCAGACGAACCTGTACGACCACCAGCGATAGCCGAGTTTCCCAAACCAAAACCGTTATTGAAAACTGAACCGTCGATTGTGATACTGTTCAAACGAGCATCTTGACCACCAAAGCTACGTCCGTTACCTTGTGGATTGTATTTTGTGAAATCATTCAAAGAACGACCACCAATAGTAGGCAAAACAGAAAGTTGTGCACTATTTACTGTTGAAGAAGCACCTGTACGATTTGAACCGAATACACCTCCTTTTTCAGCCGTAATAACCACCTCGGAGATAACTAAAGCATCTTCAGAAATATCAAGGTTAACGTTGGCAGTTGTACCTAAAGCCGCATATACATTTTCTTGGTTGACTTCCTTGTATCCAACATAAGATACAACAACAGTGTAGGGACCCCCTACACGCACAGCAGGTAAAAAGAAACGACCCGCATCATTGGTAACAGCAGCGTAACGTGAACCAGAAGGAACATGTGTAGCTATGACACTTGCACCTATCAATGTTTCCCCTGTTTTTTTGTCTTTAATGACACCTCCAATACTGGATGTGGTGACTTGCGCAAACACAATATTGCTCAAAAGCAATATGAAGGCAGTGAATAGCAATTGCTTGATATTCAAAACTCTTGTTAGAAAACGTTTTTCCATTGTGAGGATTTGATTTAATTAATGAATCAGAATAAGTGAGAGTAAAAATCGGTGCAAAGTTAAAAAACGAAATGTTAACTTAATCTTAACTCTTGCTTATTTTTCAATATGTCAATTCATATTTTAAAAAAAAACAATTATCGGAACGTGATTGCCTTTTTTTTTCTGGAATATAATTTTGCATTCATTAACTTCTACCACAAAAAATTAGGGTATTGGCTCGATTTTAATGGTTAATATCTTCAAATCACCCCCTCAGTATAAAACCCATTAGAATAAAAAAAATATTTATTTTTTAATTAAAAAATGAAATAAAAGCACATTTTTAAGCTTTTATGATACAATTTATCAATTCCAAACGTTAAACTTTCAAGTTAAGTAGGCGTGAAGAAATAAATGCTGCTATCGTCGGGCTGAAAATCATACAAAATGCGGAGCAAAGCGGAGCATTTTATATGATTTTTAGAGCCGACTTAAAAAGGATAGCAGTATTTATTTTAGCCCAACTACCTAATGACAACCGTTTTAAAAAAAACTAACTTTATCCTAAAAATTGAAACCTGTAATATCACATGAATTCACATTATAGTATCGGTCTAACACTATCGGGCGGGGGTGCAAAAGGCATTGCACACATCGGCGTCATTCGTGCGCTTTTGGAAAATAATATCCACCCGGAAGTGGTTT
>JANMYC010000509.1:0-1876 GCA_031381715.1 Saprospiraceae bacterium | reverse complement strand
TACAACCAAACGCTCCGCTATGCAAAAGATGAAACCCTAAAAGCTTTTATCTATAATAACAGAGGCAATGCAAAAGCTTTAAGAAAAGACCTCCAAGGCGCGTACAATGATTTTCAAAAAGCATATACCATTGATAATCATTCTATTGCAGCCCTCGATAATTTAGGTAAAATCCTCAATAAACTGG
Source organism: Saprospiraceae bacterium (assembly GCA_031381715.1). Lineage (GTDB taxonomy): Bacteria > Bacteroidota > Bacteroidia > Chitinophagales > Saprospiraceae > JAAFJT01. The sequence continues at coordinate 1,689 of JANMYC010000509.1, read as the reverse complement.
AACGCGGCGATGAAGCGCTTTTTTATTTTAAAAAAATGTTGGAGTTGGACTCCACCAATATTTCAGCCCAAAGCGATTTGGCTTACACCCTACTCAATCTCCACCGTTTTCAAGAATCCATTGAGCAATACAATTCAGTTTTAATTAAAAACCCCAATTCGCCCTTAGCCCTCAGCAATAGAGGACTTGCTAAAATGAATCTATCCGATTATAAAGGAGCTTTGGACGATGCCAATCATTCCTTGGAATTATATCCTCAAAATCCCTACACTTACCGCAATAGAGGCATGATAAAAATAGCGATGAACAAAAAGACCGAGGGGTGCGCTGATTTTAAAGAAGCCTTAAATCTCGGTTTTACCCAAAAATACGATACCGAGGTAGAAGAATTTTATAAACATTATTGCTCTGCCACTAAGTTTTGAAACATTTAAATATAAATTTGGTTAAATTTGCTCGTAAGGGTTCATGAGTCTCCATCCTGTTTTAAGATGATAAGCAGTATTTATTTTAGCCCAACATCTTAAATAGCACTCGAAACTTACATATAGCAATCACTCATTTTTAAAACTATACAATTATGACAAAGCAAAGAGCAATACCTGTTGTTGACCTTTCCAAATTTACTCAAGGAACAGCAGAAGAAAGAGAACAATTTGTGAATGAAATAGGTAAAGCATTTCATGAAGTGGGTTTTGTGGGTGTTATCAATCATGGCATTCCTCAAACCTTAATTGATGATTTTTATTCCCTCGCAAAGGCATTTTTCGCTTTACCCGTTGACATAAAAAGAAACTATGAAGTACCTTCCTTGGCAGGTCAGAGGGGTTATACAAGCTTCGGTAAAGAGCACGCTAAGCAATCCAAAGTAGCCGACCTTAAAGAATTTTTTCAAATCGGTCAAGAGGTAGCCGATGGGGATGAGGATGAAGATTTATACCCTGATAATGTGCACGTTGAGGAAAATCCCCTTTTCACAGCCACGGGGATTCAATTGTATAGAGCTTTTGAAAAAGCAGGCGGAGCCTTACTACAAGCAGTTGGTATTTATTTAAATATTGGTGAGCACTATTTTGATGATAAAATTGAAAGAGGCAACTCCATCCTCAGGGCGATTCATTATCCGCCTATTACGCAAGAGCCCGCATCGGCTATCCGAGCAGAGCAGCATGAAGATATTAACCTCATTACGCTATTGGTAGGAGCTTCGGCAGGAGGTTTGCAATTATTAACTATGGACAATGAGTGGAAGGATATCGTTCCTGAGGAAGACGAAATTGTCATAAACGTAGGCGATATGCTCCAACGATTGACGAATAACTACTTAAAATCCACGACACACCGAGTCGTTAATCCGCCTCGTTCCGATTGGCATTTACCGCGCTTGTCAATTCCTTTCTTTTTACACCCAGTATCAAAAACGGATTTGACCTGCTTGCCGCAAACAGTCACTCCTGAACGACCACTCGCCTACGCTCCTATCACCGCAGGTGAATATTTAAATGAGCGTTTGAGGGAAATTGGTTTGAAGAAATAGAGGGAAATATATCTAAAAAAGCCTTGTAGAAATCAACTCTCCACAAGGCTTTTTTCAATATAAAACCCTATTTAAAACTTATAACACCCATACTGACCATTGCTTTTAGGCACTCGGCGTTTAGTAGTTTTAGGTTTTGATTTTTTAAAAAA
>JANMYC010000415.1:0-3683 GCA_031381715.1 Saprospiraceae bacterium | reverse complement strand
TTCCATTTGAAAATCCTTCGACCCTTTATTGGAAGTCAAGGCCAATAAGATAACCCATTTGTTTTTGAATTCTAAAAAAGGGGTAACGGAATCTTCGCCCATGTAAGGAGCAACCGTCACGGAATCGAAATTGAAATTATCAAAAAAGGCTTTGGCGTACATTTTTGAGGTGTTGCCAATATCGCCTCTCTTGGCATCGGCAATCGTAAAATGTTCATTACCAATGAGTTGTAAATAATCGAGCGTTTTTTCAAGTGCCATCCAACCTTTTAATCCCAAGGATTCATAAAATGCCAAATTGGGCTTATAAGCCACGCAAAGGTCGTGCGTGGCATCAATAATGGCTTTATTGAACGTAAAAATAGGGTCGTCCTCGGTGTACAAATGAGCAGGTATTTTACTCAAATCGGTATCCAATCCGATACACAAATACGATTTTTTAGAAAGTATTTGTTGGAATAATTGGTCTTTAGTCATCTTGTTTTTATTAAAATTGAGTTCCAAGAGTCGGAATACTGAGGGGTTAGATTTTATTTTTTTCTAAAAGGTTATCGAAATATTTAATAAAATTTTGAAAGCTCCGCTCGCCAATATGCGTTTTATAGACTTTCTCAAAAGAGATATTTTTACAAATGGCGCAACTATCATTCTCCTTGTATTTTTCTTTGGTTTCGTTTATTAGCCATTTTTTAGGATTAGTCTCCTTTATTGGATTGCCTTTATAGCTAATTTTAGTATTTAATGCCTTATTAACGGCATTTGTATCGGCTAAAAGCAATGCCTCAAACTCCATAACAACCAAATAAAATAAGCCTTTTTTAATGATTTTATTCAAATCATTGAACCACGTTTCCCTTTCATTTAGTTTAGGATATTCATCAAGGTCTTTTATGCATAGAACTGCATCGAGTTCATTATTTTCGATAGCAGCCAAAATCAAACCACCCAATTTGTTGATTCCAGTATTGGGTTGTTTAATGATTGGAATAAATTGTACTGTGTCTTTATACTGAGGGGTCATCAAAAAACTAAAAGCACAGGCATCATTTTGATAGTTTTCGCCCACTATGCCTATTCTTTTCATGACGCAATCTCCTCCTCATTTTCTTTTTCAAAACCCGATTGAATCCAATAATCGCTTATACTCGCTTGGTGCTTCATGTAATTTCGGACGTGAGTTTGCTCTTTTTCACTCAACTTATACATTTTAGTACCATTTTCACCATCGTATTTAGTTACAATAATACGGTCAAGTTCATCTTCACCTAATATATTCAATACTTCTGGCGAGTGCGTAGTGATAATAATTTGTTTCTCTTTCGCTTGCTCTTTTAAAAACTGCATCAGTTTTTGGAGTTGGTTGGGGTGGATGCCGAGTTCGGGTTCTTCTATAAAAATACACTTGTGAGGTTCTAAAATTACTTCAGAAATGATTTGAAACAATCGCTTAGTCCCATCAGAAAGGTCATTCCAATAATGCCATTGATTATTGACATAAAATTCAAAAAGTAAAAAATTAATACTTATTTTTTTTTCAGTATTTTTGAAAGGAAACTCAGGATTGACTCTAAAGCCCTTTATAGGAGTATAATTTTGTAAACTTTCTACTATTTGATTTTTGGGTTTAAAATATGTATTTAATTCTTCGCTAGTAAAACCTCTACCTTTTCTAAGCTTATCTGCGATTTTTTTAATTACATCATAATCCTCCAAATATTTAAATGAAAACTTATTATTTACTTGCTTAGAATCTGAATCCATATTTATAGAACCAATTTCATCTATTCCAGCTATTTTTTCAATTATGCCAAATTTGTAATAAAATGGCCTGTATCTCATAAGAGAAAGCGATTCATATAGATCTGGAATAGAATCATTAAGTTTATCTGAATCTTCGAAAACGGATTTTTTGGGTTCAAATAAAAATTGTTTCGAACCCAAATTATTAATAAATATTATATTGGAGTAATAATTTATTTCATTGTCTGAATCGCTATCAAAACCATTAACAATACCCGTAATAAAATTCGTCTTCCCACTACCATTAGGTCCAATGATAATATTCAACCCTGGCAGGAGGTCAATCTCTAAATCCTTGATGCTTTTATAGCCTTTTAGGTGAACTTTACTGATATATGCTTGATTGCTATCGCTCATTTTTAAAGAATTTTTACAAATATACTTTTTAATTAAAAATGGAGAATGAAAAATTGAAAATGGTTCGATTTTTCCAATTCTAAAGTCTAACTTCTAATCGTCTATTGTCTCATAAAAAAAATGTCAAACAATTTGCGATTGCCTGACATTTTTTAATATGTAAATATCTGTTAATCAATAATTTACACTAAACCATTGATGGCAATGACGCCATTTATTTCGGGCAATTTATTTTTTATTGCTTGCTCTACACCTGCTTTCATGGTCATGGCTGACATGGAGCAACTTTCACACATCCCCAACCACTTGACGTGAACAATATTATCTTCTGTAATATCCACGACTTCGATGTTGCCACCGTCCACTTGCAAAAAGGGGCGAATGTCATTCAAGGCAGCGTTCACTTTTTCAATCAAAATACTTTTATCGTCGATAACCATGTTAACTGGAGTAGAATTCATAATTTCTTAAAATAATTTAGAACAAAGATACTAATTTATACTGAATTTAAACAAAATACTGAGGGGTTTGTTCTCGTATTTCATTTTTTCATTTATGTATATCATTTTGAAACTCAAAGACGCAAAATACAAAATAGGAAATCCAAATTCTATCGTAATTTTACATTTTTAAAAACGGTAAAAACCTCTGCGTAAATAGTGACAAAACAACCACTTGAGCTGAATGCGGATTTTCAATATGCACTCGATTTGCTTGAAAAAACGAAGAAAAACCTCTTTATCACAGGGCGGGCTGGCACGGGTAAGTCCACACTTTTGCACCTTTTTAAAAGCACTTCTCGCAAAAAATGCGTGGTGCTGGCGCCCACGGGCGTGGCTGCTTTGAACGCTGGAGGTCAGACGATTCACTCATTTTTTGGATTTCCCGCTAAGTTCCTTGCGCCCGAAGACATCAAAAGGCGCAGAGATACCCGCTTGTATAAAAAAATGGAGGTGCTTATTATTGATGAAATTTCGATGGTGCGGGCGGATATGGTGGATAATATCGACCGTTTTTTAAGAATGAATCGAGAAAATATGGAGCCTTTTGGCGGTGTGCAGGTTGTGTTTTTCGGAGATTTATTTCAGTTGCCGCCGGTGGTAGCGACTCAAGAGGAACAGCGTTTTTTTCAAACCTATTATGAATCTCAATTTTTCTTTTCGGCGAAGGTTTTTACGGAACAGCCCATCAATAAAAATAATCTGGATGAAACGGGTTTTGAGTTAGAGGGCTTGGAATTGGGTAAAGTTTATCGACAAGAGAACCGTCATTTTATCCGCCTTTTGGATGCGGTGCGCACAAATCAAATAGATTATGACGATTTAGATGATTTAAATGCCCGTTTTCAACCCAATTTTAATGATAAAGATTATTTTATCACCCTTTCACCGCGCAATGTGGTAGTGGATGAAATCAACAATAGGGAGTTGCGGAATCTTACTCAGACAGAATTTTCTTTCATTGCTGAAGTAACTGGCGCATTTGACCCCAAGCAATTTCCTGCCGAAGGGGTATTGAAATTAAAA
>JANMYC010000456.1:0-5987 GCA_031381715.1 Saprospiraceae bacterium | reverse complement strand
CACAAGGTCACAGACCTTGCGCGAGCGAGGAATTGCCACTAAATATTTAAGCCAATTATTTCTCATTGGACAAGTTTACAGCATTATCAAAATAAGTTTCATATAGTATTTTTTCAGTATTTGCCGGAGAAATAGGTTGTTTTTCACTGTTTTTTATAAAAATAATCCCAATATTGACAGCACCGACAACAAGTAATAATGCCGAACCGACAACCAATTGTCGATGGTTTTGGGCCATTAGGATGCGCTCCTGTATGATTCGTTGGCGCACTTGGTCATACATACCTTGGGGTGCGTTGGCGGGCTGTTTTACCCATCGTGTATTGTAGAAATTATCCATTTTCTAATATTATTTTAAACATTTAGACCCTTAATTTTACGAAAACTTGCGGTAATAAATCTTTTTAATTTTTCAAAATCTTTTGTAAGTTTTGTTTGGCTCGAAAAAGCAAAGCTTCTATTGAAGATACTGTTGTTTGCATTACTTCGGCTATTTCAACATAAGACAAATCTTCCAATTGCCGCAGCACAAAAGCCGTTTTTGCTTTTCAGGCAATTGGTCAATCGCTCGATAAAGCGATGCCGACAATTCTTTATTTTCTAAAAGAATACCCGGATGCACAAAATCTGGTTTGTCATCAACAGGCGATAAATTAAAAATGGACAAAACAGCCCCCAATCGTTTTTTGGCTTTTTTAAACCCTTGATGGTTCATCGCTTTATTGATAGCAATCCGATGAATCCATGTTGAAAGTTTAGATTGCGCTTTAAAATTTTCTATGCTTAAAAAAACATCTACAAATACCTCCTGCGTCAAATCTTCAGCTTCTTCGGCTGATTGTATCATGTACAGAATAGTATTGTATTGTATATGCGGTCTTGATGCGTCTCAAACACGTGTTTGAAAGCCGCTTCATTGCCGTCTCGCAGTTGGGCAATTAACGCTATTACTGTTGTCGGATGGTTCAAATATGGTTATTTTGGTAGCAAATTTCGTTTTTATCTTTCAATTCTTTTGCCTCAATTCTTTAATCTCTCTCATGATGATAATTAGGACAGCCATTTCATTAGTAACCCGGTTGAATAAAAACTTGTGGTTGGGTTTGAAAAATAATTTCAGAAAAGAGACCCCTCAGTATTTTGACCCTTTTTTAATGAACAAACGCTTGGCTATCTGTTTGATAATCAAGCGTTTGTGGGATTTATACCCCCTAAGTCATGCTTTCAGCTTGATGAAGCCAAAGGCATCATATTTTTTATAAAAAAAACTTAAAACCCTCCGCAAGTTTTCTACTATAAGTGTGACTAATAGAAATATAAGAATCAATTAAGGTTTCCATTAAAATTAAATTTTTTATTAATATGAAAAATGTTCTTTATAGTGCTTTAATGCTCATTGTTATAGCAACTGCTTGTAACAAAGATGACACAACGACCACCACGACAACGACAGACACGGTCATCAAGGTAGAATCTGCTAAATTCCTTACTGGAGGACTCGCCGAACCAATCACCATCGTATCTCGCACACTGTCAAACGGCACAACAGCCGATTGCTACAAAATCGTGACGAAAAATACGCCCCCCGACCACACAATGGGACCTTGGTGTCCTACGAATATCTCCGATGACAAAAGTAAAGGCGGTATTTGGTTAGAAGGCGGCGTTGTGTACGATGTTGATGGGGCATTTATTAAAAATATGGCAACATTCTACAAAAACACGACATGGGCTATGTATAACACCACAACGGGTGCCATCACAAAAACCCTTACGCAGGCGGATTGTCAGGCGGCGGCTAATCCAAATGTTGGGGTAGCTTATAAAAACTACTGTGTTGAATGTTTGCCTTCTTATGTTTCTACTTTGACAAAAACCTATTACATTCCTATTACGCCTGTACAATTGAGTTCGGCTGTGAGTTTTGGCAACGGACCAGGTGCATCTGTACCCACAACAAGAGGTCTTGCGTTTAATGGTGTTATATTCGATGCCCCTGCTCCCACAAGTGCCATTTTAGGTGCTTATACGTTAGCCCCGTTTGACGATGCAGGCGGTCATATCAATATGGGTGCGGGTTATCACTACCATGCGGCAACGGGTGTGTCAACCAAAATTGCGCAAATAGATGGTCATGCCGCAATGATTGGTTATGCTATGGATGGTTTTGGCATTTTTGAAAGATTGAGTGCCAATGGAACGGAATACACCGATTTAGATGCCAGCCGTGGACATTATGATGCAGTAAGAGGGTATCATTACCACGTGGACAAACCGGGTGCTAATAATTTTATCAATAGTTTAGCGGGTGCTTATGCACAATAATAAAAGTTTTGAGTAAATAAAGCTGTCTGTTGAATGTGTTTTTGGAGATAAAATCTTCGTTTTTGTCTCCCAAAACACACTCAACCTAAAATAATACACTTCTTTGCGTGTCTTTCTCGCTTCGCTCGAAAAAACCTATTACAACCAAAAATAAGTTTAAATAAAAATAGCTAAAAATGTTAATAATAAGGTCGCTTACAATCGCTCTTTTGTTGCTGTGCGCTAATGTCGTTCATGCACATCAATCAGAATTATCAAATATCATGATTTTTGAGCAAAATGGCAAAAATTTATTGATGATAAAGAGTGCGATTGCGGCTTTTGAAGGCGAGGTTGATTATCATTATACGAAAGAGGCGTACAAAACGCCCGAAGAATTTATGCAATTGGTGATTAAACGTTTTGTCAATACGTGTTTTGTCATCGTTAATAACGACACCATTCGATTAATCAATCCGCGTGTGATTCTTGGACACGAAACGACAGTCGTTGCTGAATTGGCTTATATGCCTCAAACGATTGAATCTTATTATGTTAAAAATACATTTTTTAAAGATATGCCGAGTAATCAGTGTGAGTTAATTCTAACGACGACAGGCTTACCACAAAAACAGTTCATTTTAGAGAATGCCAATAATCAGGAAGTACTATTGAGTTTAGAAAATGGGAAATGGATAGTTGAAGACCCCAGTCGTTCTTTTTTCAAAAGCTCAAATCTCCTTTTATGGGGCGCAATTTTTCTAATTGTAGGTATCCTTATTGTCATCATCATTCGGAAAGAGAGAAAAAGTAATATCGCTTGACTTCCCGTAAATTCAAAGGATGCCACCTCGCTCGCTCAAGGTCTGTGACCTTGTGTGGGTATATATGGGTCTTTGACCCATAAGAGACTTAGTAATTTCATTTAGAAACACTCGACATAGAATCAGGCGCGTGTTCAGCCCTACTCCCCCACCCTTTATTCGGTTTTTCACCCATATTTAAAGTCAATATCCCACTTTTTACAAGCGTTTCATGCAAAATCCACGGACTGTCGAGGCTTTGACCATTAAATTGTGCAGATTGTATTTAGTAGTTTTTAGCCGAATTATTCTTTCCTTCAATGGTAAATGTTTTACCCGAATAGTATCAATTATTCAAATGAAAAGCGATTTTGTTGAAATTTGGGCTGCTGATTTCATAAAACGGCTTGGTAGTGGTGCCACCATTGACTGAAAAATACCTGTTTTTAAAAGAACCGATAAACGGCTCATTAAGCTTTGGCTTTCATCGCCACTATAGCCATATTGGGTGAAATACCACCATAAACCTTTTCAACAATCATCCATTCCGATTGAATCCGTATTTTTCTCCTCTAATTGGGTTAGTTTGGGTGCATTCTTAAGTGATTTTTTCTCTTCTGATGCTAAACGGCGACGGACTTTGTGGGTATCTTCGGCAGCAGGCAAATTTTCGGGTTTAACCCCTCGCTTTAAGAGAATTTCCCTGGTAGCTAAATTATTTTCAATGTGTTCCATCGATATATCCGCTTCGCCATACAAATCTTTCTCAACTACATTATGACTGGTTAATTCAGTTGCAAAGTCTTTGGCTTTTATAGTCAATGTTGGTAAAAAATCCGCTAAGGGTCTATTATCAGGTACAATCAACTTGCGTTTCATATCAGAGGTGGTATAACCCCCAAAAAGTGCTGCATCACCTTTTGAGCGAATGCTGGCAAAATCACTTTCAGAGACACCTCTTTCAAAAATAAGTGCAGATAATTTTTTTTCAGATTTCGATAATTTATCCCTTGCTGTTAACCTTGCAACATCTAAAAGGCGTTGCTCAATTACTTCTTGCTTACGGGTCTGAACTGCAAAATAGGTTTGGGCAAAGGCAATTTCAGATTTAGCGGCATCCCCATTTTGAGCAATAAGGTAGCAGGCGTAACGGGTGAGCGCTACATCTTTAACCGATCTTTGGGTAGAACTGCCTATTGCTACCATTTTACCGATGTCGGCAAAATGGTCGGATAGGGTTTGACCAGCATTTTGGGCGGCTTCTTTGGCTTTTTCTATCACTTTCTGAAAATTGCTCCATTTAGTATATCCTAATATCGTTTGCAATTCTCGGGCACTCCAACATTCTATATCTTGATAGTTATAAGCTGCTGATTCAAATTTTTCAAACAATTCTGTTATAAGTTCTTTTTTCATTGTTCAATTTTATGAAAAGCTGTTATTTCTTATTTTTTTGATACCCCAATGAGCTTTAAATTTGAATATTTGTCACTTTATTACTTTTAAACGTTTTAAAGTACAAATGTGGTAAAGTGATTATTTTTCACTTATTCATAAACGCCAAAAGCGCCTCTTCCAAAACATCAGCGGGTGAAATATCTCGTTCAACTGCTTGCATTTTGACCCACTTTACCACGTCTGAACGTATAGCCGTAGTGAATTTCACACGTCCTACAGCGTTGCTTTTTATGGGTCTTCCTATTTGTTTTGGAGCTGCTGTAAGCTCTTGTACAGCTTGATTGGCAATTTCTATACTTGGTAGCTCCCCTTTTGTTTCGAATACTGAGGGGTCAAAACTCGTTTCAATCCTACTGACTTTTTGTTTTTTCATTTTGAAATAACTTTTAAAAGTTCATTCATAAAGTTAGAAAAATTCATCTTAGCAGTTTCGTTACTATCAGCATCATATATAGTAGTAATGGTATCAGCCTCCCTAAAAAGAGCATAATCATTCAAGGCGGTTTCGAGCATAGAGAGATTTTCGGTCTTTTTCAATAATTCTAAATCTTCACTCAGAAATGAATTGGCTCTGCTCCTACCCCTGAACATGTTGACGAAACCATATACTTTTAAAGGGCGGGGCTGAATAGCTCTTTGTTGCTGTACAGTTTTTATGAATTTGAAATAATCGATAGTGGATTCCAGATTATAGTTCCCTGCCACGAAAGGTATAAGTAAACAGTCCACGTACATGAGCGCTTTACTGATTTCTTGCACCTCTACAGGTTGAGTATTATCTAACTTACCAGCCACATCAATTATGATGAGTTGATACTCTTTATCCAATTGAGCAATATTTTTTTGTAAATCAGCAATAGAATAGTCAAATACCATAAAAGGGACTTCTTCGGTTTGATAAGCCCTTAAATCAAATTTACGCGAGCGTATGACGGATTTTTGATTATCCAAATCAATCACACACGTTTTTAAGTTAAAAGGGCTTTGGCTCAAGGCTGTCGCTGCCATAGTGGATACAGCAGTCTTTCCCACCCCACCCTTTTGGTTTCCAATCATTATAATTTTAGACATAATCGTTTTTTTCTACAAAAATAGTAAAAAAAAGTATTTTATCACTTTTAAAAGTAAAAACTTTTAAACTTCTAAACGTTTAGTATTTTAATACTTTACAACGTACAAATGTCTAAACGTGTATAAATAAAAGTGAAAATAACCGTAAAACAAGATTTAAAAGCTTTGACATTGTTTGCTCACCCTCTTGAAACCTCAGTTTTTTGGACATTCAAGGCAGTTAACAAGTCTTAACGACAACTTGGTCGTTTTTTAAATTAAAATGCCCTAAAAGCAAATAAAATAATTTGGATTTTTATCAGTATAAAATAAAAATAATCAGTTTAAAAATATTAGAAAATAAGAAAATCA
>JANMYC010000454.1:0-6835 GCA_031381715.1 Saprospiraceae bacterium | reverse complement strand
CAAATTACCCGTGTGGACGCGATAGAATTTTTCAAATATTCGCTTTTTGGCTTCTTTAGTCATGCCGATACCATTATCGGCTACTGTTATTTCTACACCGTTAGATACGTTGCGGGTGCTGACCACTATCTCGGGTTTTTCAGGTGAATATTTATTGGCATTGTCCAGTAGGTTGTTGATAATATTGGAAATATGGTTTGAATCACCTTCAATGACGGGTCTTTCGGCACTCAAATTAGAGGACACGCGGCCATCTTTTTTCTCTACTTGTAAGCTAATGTTGCCAATAGCTTGATGAATCACCTCGTGCAAATCAATGGATGAAAAATTCAACTTCATGGTATCTCGCTCTATGAGCGCCATTTGAAGCACTTTTTCAACTTGCCCGTTCATCCGTTTATTTTCCTGTTTGATGATATCCGCAAATCGTCTGACTTTGTCGGGATTGCTGATAATAGACGCATTTGTGATAGAATCGGCGGCTAAAGAAATAGTGGCTATCGGCGTTTTGAACTCATGCGTCATGTTATTGATAAAATCCGTTTTCATCTCCGATAGTTTTTTCTGACGGAAAATAACGGTGATGGTATAAGCAAAACAGCCTAGAATAACGGCAACAAATAGGAGAGAAAGCAATAAAATATTCCAAAGCCCTTCCCAAATATACCGCTCCTTACCCGGGAAAACAATCGCTAATTTGCCCGGTGAATAAATATCAGTTGAAAACAAATTGACTTGATATTTTGAATTTTTTAAACTACTAAATGCTATTTGGTTTTCTTCTGGAATGAGAAAATGATTGTTGTAGGCAATAAAACCATTAGAAGTATTTGAAAATATGCCATAACTATAGAAAATATTAATGCCTCTATCTTGAAATTCCATCTTGAGCAATTTATCGAGTGTTGGCAGGTGGATGCGCTCATCTATGGGTATCGTTGAACGAATCTGCTTAGCTTCTAAAGCTTTGAATATATCTTCTCCTCTGGAATATCCATTGGCAAACTGGCTCAGCTCCATCAAATCGTCGGCATCTTCCAAGCGTTTTTCTACATTTTTGAGGGCGTTGCGGATGTGGTTATCAAATAGGTTTTCCTTTTCCTCTCGGCTATCCAATATAAATTTCATCTGTAACGACATGACGCCGATGACAGCAATACCGATTAAACCCGTAATTAGCCAAATAATTCGTTGATTCATATTTTATTTAAAACCAAGTGCTTTTTGATATGTTTTATTTAAATCTACTAACAAGTATAAATTTCAACAAATTTAAGGACTAATTGCACGATAAAAGTAGTTTTTAACACATATTTAACCGTAATCATAAAAACGGTTAATATTGACAAACAGTTGACAGTTTAAAATTCGCAGTCTTATTATTCTCACCTTTTAATTTTTACCTTTGTTTAAAATAAATTTACAAATTAAGCTTCAGATAATGAAAAAACGATTGATTTTATTGGCTTTTAGTGCTTTTATACTGAGGGGTACGCCTTCGGTTGCTCAAATTATTACCACGGATAATATTAAAAAACACGTTGCCTTCCTTGCGTCTGATAAACTCGAAGGGCGTGGCACATCTACCCAAGGAGAGCAAAAAGCGGCTAAATACATCGCCAAACAATTTAAAAAAATTGGCTTGCAACCGATGGGTTCTACTGAGGGGGGGCAAAAAGACTGGTTTCATAAATTTGAATACACCAAACTGACGCACCCTCATGCCACCGACAACCCCAATGCACCCAAAGAAAAAAGCCAAAACGTGGTCGGTTTCCTTGATAATGGTGCTGAATTCACGATAGTCGTCGGTGCTCATTACGACCATCTGGGTAGAGGGCTTGACCATAACTCATTGGACCCTAATCCCGACGGTAAAATCCACAATGGTGCGGATGACAATGCCTCGGGTACAGCGGGCGTGATTGAACTGGCGCGTCATTTTGTTAAAAACGGTAAAAAGGAGCCCTATAATTTTCTTTTTATGTGTTTTTCAGGCGAAGAATTGGGTTTATTGGGTTCTAAAAAATTCATCGAATATCCAACTTTTCCGCTCGAAAAAGTTAATTTTATGCTCAACATGGACATGATTGGGCGATTCAGAGAGGAAAAAGGTTTGATGATTCAAGGCATCGGAACTTCCAGTTTATGGGATAAAATGATTGAAGTTTTAAATCCTGATTTCAAAATAGTGAGAGACTCATCGGGCGTGGGTCCGTCGGATTATACTTCGTTTTACTTGAAAGGAATCCCTGTTTTGGGCTTTTTTACGGGACAACACAGCGATTATCACAAGCCCAGCGATGATGCTGAGCTGATAGATGTGGTGGGTGAAAAGCGGGTTTTGGACTTTGCTGTGCGCCTCATTGATGGCACCTGCACATTCCCTAAAATGGACTTTTTGCAGACCAGACAACCTCAAAACCAAGCCCGTAGCTTCAAAGTGACGATGGGCGTAATGCCTGATTATGCTTTTGATAAAAAAGGTATGCGCCTTGATGGCGTCACGGAAGGCAAACCCGCCGCCAAGGCAGGGATGAAAACGGGCGATATTATCCTTAAAATAGGGGATTTGGATGTTGAAAATGTGTACAGTTACATGGATGCGCTTGAAAAATTTACGAAAGGAGAATCCACTAAGGTTATCGTAAAACGGGGTGCAGAAGAAGTAACCTTGGATGTAACTTTTTAGTGCATAAGTTGTTAAATTTGTGGATGATGCAGGTGTGAGGTGTTTTTTAGAAATATCTGATACCTGCATTTAAAACGCAACCAATTAATCGAAATTAAGAGAATATGGATTTTTCATTAACTACGCCGACTGTTTTATTTCCGGCAATTTCGTTATTGCTTTTGGCTTATACCAACCGTTTTATAGCTATCTCTAACTTGATTCGTAGCCTAAAAGATAAATTTGTGGAGAACGCCGAAGGGCACTTGATTCTCCAAATCCGCAACTTGCGTCGCCGGGTGATTTTGATTCGCAACATGCAGTTTTTAGGGGTTTTATCCCTATTTATGTGTGTTTTGAGTGTATTTTTTATATTTGAAAACCGTCCCGAAGCTGCTCGTAACACTTTTGGAGCAGGACTGGTTTTTCTTATCACATCCTTGATATTATCTCTCCGTGAAATCCACCTTTCCATTGTCGCTCTGAATCTTGAAATGAAAGACATTGAAGAACTTTTAAACGAAAAAAAGACTTTTTTAAGAAAAATAGAAGAGCTGGATATTTGATTTCTTCTTTAAAAAATGGCTGAAATACTCTCTGTAAGGTCTTCTATACTGAGGGGGTATAGAAACATCTTGTTTTATTTTTTAAAACAAAAAATGTTAAATATTTTTATTTTTAAAATAAAAGTTTTAAATTTGTTTTAAAATCACGTTTACTATGAGTCTAAACTATACCGATAAGCTAATTTTTTACAAATCTCTAAAGCGTCCATCCGTGCGCATTCCTTTTTACAATGCCATTCAAGCGGGTTTTCCGTCGCCCGCTGACGATTATATGGAGGAAAAATTGGACCTCAATAGCTTCCTCATCAAAAATCCATCTTCCACATTTTACATAAAAGTGGAAGGCGTTTCGATGATAGGAGCGAGCATATATCCCAAAGATATTTTGATAGTGGATCGGTCATTAAAAGCTAAAAATAATGACATTATCATAGCCCTTGTGAATGGTGAATTTACTGTAAAAAGGCTGAGTGTGCAGCCGCTCAAAGTGTGGTTATTGCCCGAAAATCCCCGTTATGCCCCACTTGATGTCACGGACGCTGACTTTCAAGTGTGGGGCGTGGTGACGTATGTGATACATAATCCAAAGAACCAATGATACTGTACGCTTTAGTGGATTGTAACAATTTTTATGCATCCTGCGAACGGGTTTTTAACCCCAAACTCAGTGGTAAACCCATCGTGGTTTTATCCAATAATGACGGTTGCGTGATAGCCCGAAGCAATGAAGCCAAGGTTTTGAATATCAAAATGGGCGCGCCTTATTGGGAAATAAAATCCATTATTGAAAAGAATGGGGTAGCGGTCTTTTCTTCTAACTATCAGCTTTATGGCGATATGTCGGAGAGGGTGATGAACATTATCAAAGACTATTGCGCTGATGTCGAGGTTTACTCCATTGATGAGGCTTTTATGGTGTTTGATACGCGTTTTACGGATAAAAACAAGATAGAAGCGGTCTGTAAAAACTTGCGAGCGGAGATACTTCAATGCACGAGTATCCCCGTTTCAATCGGGATTTCTACGACTAAAACTTTAGCCAAATTAGCGAATCATATCGTTAAAAAACGCTTCCATACTGAGGGGGTAGTCTCTTTGATAGATGCAGAAACGACGACGCAATTTTTATCCGAAATAGATGTATCCGAGGTGTGGGGCGTGGGGCGAGCGTACCAACAGCAATTGGCTTTTTATGGTATCAAAACGGTTTTAGATTTGAGAAATGCCCAACAAACGTGGATTCATAAAAAGTTTGGCGTCGTCCTTTTGAGAACGGTGAAAGAGCTGAATGCTTACCCTTGCATGGGTTTAGAGCCGGTTATTGAAAGCCGTAAAAATATTATGGTGTCGCGCTCTTTTCGTAAAGATGTGTATAAAATGGCGGAATTGGAGGAAGCTCTATCGGTGTACGCTACGCGGTTGGGTGAAAAATTGCGTCATTATCAACAAACGACCAGCCATTTGACGGTTTTTATTTGGACAAATCCTTTTAACCGCATCACGAATGATAATCGGATTTATTTCACGGATTCCATTGAGTTGCCTTACGCCACATCTAATACTAATGAATTGATACACCACGTTTTGCAAGTTTTAAAAAAACTCCATCGAGAGGGCTATAACTACAAAAAAGCGGGCATTTTAGCCACGGAACTCAAACCGAATGCAACGATTCAAGGCAATTTATTTCACCCATTAGAAAGTGAAATTCGGAATCGGGAGCTGATGAAAACGATGGACAATATCAATAAAAAATACGGGAAACAGACTTTGTACATTGCCAGTTGCGGTAAGAATCATACGTGGTCGAGGCGAGAGCAATTTCGTTCGCCATGTTATACAACGCAATGGCGGGATATTTTAATGGTGAAATAGGGTATCGAAATGTATTTTTCAAAAATCAAGTTTTACTGAGGGGGTAGACTACCCCCTCAGTAAAACCATTATTTTCCGTATAAAGCCTTAAAAGCGGGCTCATATTTATCACCTGGAGTCCATTTAGGGGCATTTTTACGATTGGCAATTAAGCGAGCCGTATATGTGAAACTTTGGCAATAACGGTGAAAATAGGTGAGACTGACTGTCTCTACATTGTCTTCAGTTTTATGATAATATTTAAAAATGGCTTCATCAAACGCTTTCAAACCCGGGCTGTAATCAGGCGCGGGAATCCCCTTTTTAGCAAAATTGACATTATCCGAGCGGTCAAAAAGATTTTGCTCGGGAGCAGGGTCGTCAATCATATTGAGTCCAAAGGCTTTTGCACCTGCCATGAGTTCAGGGGTAGCGTCGGTTCGATTTAAGCCGATTGTAGTCAATTTAGTCGTGTCGTTATAGCCAGCACCGTCCGTATCAAGGTTAAAAACGCACTGTTTGAGTGGAATAAGTGGGTGCTCAGCGTAGTATTCGCTGCCTAAAAGTCCAATCTCTTCGCCCGTCAGACCTAAAAATAGTATTGAACGCTTAGGGTGCACTTGCGAAAGGCATTTTGCCGCAAAAAGGAGCGCCGAGCAGCCAAAAGCATTGTCGCGCGTACCGTTATAAATGGTGTCTTCTCCTACTTTACCCGTGCCTTTGGCAGTGCCCAGATGGTCGAAATGGGCAGATAATATAATGTATTCATTTTTCAAAACGGGGTCGCTGCCTTCCAATACACCCGCTACGTTATAAGACATCACGGCGGTTTTAGTCCTTCCCCCGGTTTTAATACTCACTGTTTTGAGCCTATCCTTTGCAAACGCAGTGGCGCGCGCTTGGCTTATCCATACGTGGGTGATCCCCTCAGTATTTTCAGTTTTAGTATCGTTCAATTCCAGTCTTTCACTGTTAAAATAGCGGGTCAATTGTTTCCAACCGACTTTAGCCGTGAAAATTTCGATGACTGCCAATGCACCATGTTGCGCCGCAAATTTCGTTTTTTGAGATGATGCAGACATCATTTCAAACGTCTTTTCAGACTTGGGCGTACCGAGCGATACGACAACCACCTTGCCTTTTACATCCAAATCTTTATAATCATCGTAACCTTCCTTTTCATCTACCCAACCGAAATTGGCGAAGACGAGGGGCACATTTTTAATGTCAATGCCTTGACCTTCGATGACTAAAAAGTCGTCAACTGCTTTGAGCAAAGCTGTATCGGTGGCGATAGACCCCTCAGTAACGGGCTTGGTATTGCTGAAAGGCACTGCTTGCAAATAAGTAGATTGACCCGCTGGCATTTTCAAACCACAATAGCGGAACTGCTCAGCAATATAACGAGCGGCTACATTATTAGTCGGTTCGCCCGTTTTACGCCCCAGCATTTCGTCGGATGCTAAGAAGCGCAGATGGGTTTCAGTCTCGATAGAAGGCAGTTTTGACTCTGGTAGCTTTGACACTTTTTGAGCCGTGGCGATGGTCAAAATAAAAAGTAAAAAAGGAATACTAATGAGCTTTTTCATGATGGATTGATTTTGAAAGCAATTAAAATGGTATTTCGCGGGTAAAATTAAATATCTCCGCTTGTTTTCAAAGATTTAATCGAGAATTTTAGTTAAAAAGTAGAATCATCTTTTTTGTTCGTCTATTAAATCCCCGTTTTGATACCGTTTAAAAG
>JANMYC010000420.1:0-8148 GCA_031381715.1 Saprospiraceae bacterium | reverse complement strand
ATCGCATTTAGGGATTTAGCGCGGCAACGCCACATTGATTTTAGTTTCATCACCACTGCCGAAAACCTCAAGGTTTGGTTTGACCGCAATCAAATGGAAAAAGTCTTTTTTAATATACTATCCAACGCATTTAAATATACTGATGATGGTGGCAAAGTTACCGTCAAATTGGACATGGATGAGCAACGCAACGCAGTGATTTCAATCGAAGATTCAGGATTGGGCATCGCAGCGGATGAATTACCGCATATTTTTGAAGAGTTTTATCGGGGTAAAATGCCCGTTGAAGGCAAACACCGACAAGGCACAGGTATCGGTCTGGCTTTAACTAAAAACGTCATTGACTTACATAAATCGAAGATCTCGGTAGAAAGTGAGGCGGGAAAAGGGTCAAAATTCACTATTTCAATCCCGCTTGGCAATGAACATTTTGAACCTAAATTTGTCAATTATGATTTTAAAAGCAGTGAAGATATTGCATTTTATCCTGCCCCTAACGATTTTCCCCTCGAGCATATTTCGGAAGTACCCCCTCTCCATAGGAGTCCCCTTGGACAGTATCAAGTCGATTTAGCCGCCGAAAAAACCAGTAAACCACTCGTTTTAATAGTAGAAGATAACCCTGATATTCGCACGTTTATCCAAATGAGTTTAAACCCGTTTTATCAGATTGAGGAAGCTGAAAATGGCGTATTAGGGCTTGAAAAAGCGCAACAACTTATTCCCGATTTGATAATTTCAGACGTTATTATGCCCGAAATGGATGGTTTAGAGCTTTGTAAACACATCAAAACCATTGAATCTACGTGTCATATTCCGCTTATTTTGCTCACTGCCCGCTCATCACAATTATATCAAATTGAAGGATATGAAACCGGTGCTGATGATTACGTTACCAAACCATTCAACATGACTTTGTTGTTGACGAGGGTTAAAAACCTTTTAGAAAATAGGGAGCGCATACAACGCCGTTTTGAGAAAAATTTCACCCAAAACACTGGTTTTGAGGTAAAACCAACCGAACTGAATATTACCCATTTGGATAAAATTTTCCTTGAAAAATGCATAGAACTCGTTGAAAAACACCTTGAAGACAGTGATTATTCCGTGGAGCAAATGAGCGGCGCCCTTTTTATGTCGCGCATGCAAGTATATCGAAAACTTAAAGCTTTGACGGGCGATACGCCCAATCATTTTATCCGCACCATTCGCTTGAAACGGGCAGCTCAATTGCTTGAAAAAGGCTATACTGTAGCAGAAACCACCTATAAAGTCGGTTTTCAAGATTTAAAATATTTCAGAGAATGTTTTAAAAAGCAATTTGGCGTGAACCCGAGTGAGTTTGTAAAAGTGTAAAACACCTCTGTTTCTACCTTGAATATTTTGTATGAATAATGCGAATAATGAGCTGAAATGCCGTTAGTCATCCGAAGAGTAGGGATACCTAACGGCATTTTTAGCTCATTATTCAGCACTTCTGCATATCGGAATACTTATATATTCCTCTTTTTCAATTCTTTCACCGCATAATCAACTGCACGGGCAGTAAATGCCATGTAGGTTAAAGATGGATTTTGAGTAGAAGTTGACGTCATACTTGAGCCATCGGTAACAAATACATTTTTACAAGCGTGAAGCTGATTCCAACCATTCAATAAGGATGTTTTAGGGTCTTTACCCATTCTCACGCCGCCCATTTCGTGAATATCTAAGCCGGGTGCTTGGTGCGAGTCGTAGGTTTTGATATTGGTAAAACCAGCCACCGTAAACATTTCGGTCATTTGCTCCAAATAGTCTTTCACCATTTTTTCATCATTATCATCATAATCAATGGATATTTTCAATTTGGGCATCCCAAATGGGTCTAATTGCGTTTTATCCAGTGCCACGTAGTTGCTTTCTTTGGGAATTGTTTCACCCATCATGTGCGAGCCGACATTCCAGTTTTGCCATTTATTATTGGCTTCCAGACTGGTTTTCAAATCCAATCCTATCGCTTCTTTATCGTTTGTTCTATATCTACTCGCCCCGAATCCCGCTGCATAACCGCGTAAAAAGTCCGTCTCTTGTTTCAATACATTTCTGAAACGGGGGATATAACTGCTGTTCGGGCGTATCCCCTCAGTAGTAGAGTCTAAGAAGCCTTCATATTCACCATTGACTCTTGCGCGGTAATTGTGAAAAGCCACGTATTTACCCATCAAACCATTATCATTACCCAAGCCGTTTGGAAAACGGTTGGATGTAGAGTTTAATAAAATCAAATTAGTGTTGAATGCAGCGGCATTCACGAAAATGATTTTAGCGTAGAACTCAATCATTTCCTTAGTCTCGGAGTCAAAAACCCGCACGCCCGTTGCTTTTTGCTTTTTTTCATCATAAATAATGGAATGAACCACAGAGTTAGGACGGAGCGTCATTTTACCCGTTTTGGCTGCCCACGGTAAAGTAGAAGAGTTACTGCTAAAATAACCGCCGTAAGGGCAACCCCGTTGGCATAGGCTGCGATTTAGGCATTGCGCTCTACCTTGCTGCAAGTGAATGGGCTCAGGCTTGGTGATGTGTGCACAACGACCGATGATAACGGGGCGGTCTTTGTACGCCTTTGCCATTTGTTCTTTAAAATATTTTTCAACACAAGTCATTTCATGCGGCGGTAGAAACTCACCATCGGGCAATTGTGGCAAGCCATCTTTATTGCCTGAAATGCCCGCAAATCGTTCAACATGGCTGTACCACGGCGCAATTTCATCATAACTAATGGGCCACTCAACCGCAAAACCATCGCGCGCGGGTCCCTCAAAATCAAAAGAGCTCCAACGCTGCGTTTGGCGCGCCCAAAGAAGGGATTTACCCCCCGTTTGGTAGCCCCTAATCCAGTCAAAAGGCTTCTCTTGAATGTAGGGATGTTCATTGTCTTTTACCACAAAATGGGCTGCATCTTCTTTAAAAATATAACATCTACTGGCAATCGGGTTGGCTTTTTGCACTTCAAGCGGCATTTGTCCCCGATGCTCAAACTCCCACGGTTCTTTCATGGTAGTCGGATAATCAATGATGTGTTTGACATCTTTTCCACGCTCCAAAACCAATGTTTTTAACTTTTTTTCCGTCAATTCCTTAGCAGCCCAACCGCCACTTATGCCCGACCCGATGACAATGGCATCGTAAGTTCGTTTTTTAACACTATCCATATTAAAATTAGCCATTTTCTTTCTTTATTTTTTAGTTAGCAACGATGAAATAATTAGTGATTTTTTCATCGTTATTTGCCTTATTTTATTTATTTTTTACAGGTACACAGCCATAAAATCGTGCGGGAGCCATTTCATAGTCCGTGAATTTGGTCATGTAATACTCCGAACTTGTATAGCCTTGGATGGTTAATCCACGCAATGTTCTATAAAAATCTTTAGAGCCTTTATCCTCAGATTGGGCTAATGATTTGAGCACTTCCATACGCTGCGTCGCATCGCCTTCTGAAAAAGGCTTCCCAAAGGCTTTTATACTGAGGGGGTCTATGTCGGCTTAGTTTTTTTCAAAATTAGCTTGTGCTTTTTTATCGTAACAATCAGCAATCATTTTTTGGATGAATTGATGAACGCCCAAACCCTTTGCTCCCAGCGTATTGGTGGTGGGAATAATTGTTTCGACGAGCTCCGCCAGAAGTGCCTCGCCGCCGATTGTAGCCGATAAAGATGTACCAATAGTTGAAGGATTCCAACCCGAAGCCCATGCGGGCAAACTGACCAAGCTGCCCAAAGAAAGGGCCATACCTTTAATTGCTTTACGTCTTTCCATTATTTTATTTTTATTAAAAAACAAATATAATAGTTCGGCGTCTATATTTTACTCCCCCTCAGTATTTTTCATAAAAAAGGGGATTTTACCAAAGTATCAACAGTTATTTCTTTCACATTTCGACAACCCGCCAAGCTCATCGTCAATTCAAAATCCGCTTGTAAATGGCGAATCACATCGTACACACCTTGTTGTCCACCGAGCGCCAAGCCATAAATATACGGGCGACCCAAACCCACCGCAGTAGCACCCAAAGCCAATGCTTTAAACACATCTGCCCCACCCCTAATGCCGCTATCTAAAACGATGGGCACTTGTCTATTTACGGCTTTTACCACTTCGGGTAGTGCTTCAATAGCACCAATTGAACCATCCACTTGCCGCCCACCGTGATTGGAAACGACGATACCATCCATGCCATAATCCACCGCTTTTTTAGCATTTTCAGGGTGCAAAATGCCTTTTAAAAATATGGGAAGCTTCGTATGTTGTCTTAAAAACGAAAGATCATCCCACGTCAAAGCTGGATTGGTGTAAAAACCTGTAAATAATTTCACGGCTGTCATCGGTCTTCCAGAGCGCAATTTTGTTAAAAAGCCTTCGGAACTTGGATAGCGATTTACGGCTGAAATAAGATTTTTTATAGTAGAAAGTGTGATTTTGGGCTTAAAATCAACTGAATCTTTGGGTTTATTTAATTCCGCATCAATCATTTTTTGAAAAACGGGGTCGGAGGTATATTGAGCAATACCTTTCCCTTGTAAAAAAGGTAAAAAGCCTAAATCCAAATCACGAGTACGCCAACCTAAAAAAGTAGTATCGAGCGTTAAGACAATTCCTTTACAGCCGCAGGCTTCTGCCCGCTGCATAAAATGAGCTACCAAATCCCTTGAACGGGACCAATAGAGTTGAAAAAAACGCGGGCTATCGCCCATCGCCTCTGCGCAAATTTCCATTTTTATGGATGCTTGATTAGAAAAAACGTAAGGAATTCCCGTTTGAGCCGCAGCTTTAGCAATGGCAAGGTCGGCTTCGGGATGCACCATTTCAGATACGCCTATCGGGCAAAGCCAAAACGGTGAGGGCATTTTTACCCCCAATATTTCCGTACTCGCATCTCTATTTTCAACGTTTTGAAGCACTTGGGGCAGTATGCGATAGGCATCAAAACCAGTGCGATTATTCTCCATCGTCTTCTGTAAACCAGCCCCTCCTACGATATAAGAGGCTGCCTCTTTGGTCATTTTACCAATGGCATCTTGCTCTAATTTCATCCAATCAGGCGAAATAAGTGGCATTTTACCCGTAAAACCATTTAAATAGATATTGCGTTGCCACTCGAGGGCTTGAAATTGTGTCATCGTTATTTCGATAATATTTTAAATAAAAAACGTAATTACTTATGTTTATCTCACGAATTGCTTGAGTTTTCCACTAAATTTTATTATAATTATTGTTGAAATTCGAGCAGTTTGTGGGAAGCATCTAATGTAATTATGTTTTTTATAACCGCATAAACAATTTCACAAAATCTTCCCTACGGTTGCGGGCTATGGGCACTTCAATATTGCCGTTCATGGTGACAGAGCCGCCATCTGATTTTACAATCCTTTTTATATGTTTTAAATTGATAAAAAATTGGCGATGGATTCTGAAAAAGCTACCATTGCTTTCCAATGTCTCTTCCACCTCACCCAATGAGCGGGTAATTAGATGCACTTCGCCACTGGCTAAAACTACTTTTGTGTAGCTGCCGTCAGATTCGCAATAGACGATTTGAGCCACTTCCACGATGATGTACCCATGCGCATAAGGTAAGGCTATTTTATCGCCAACTGAAGGATTAGGGGCATATAGCTGCTGACGGAGAAGCTCCAATTGCTTATTATCTACGGCTTGTTTTTGCTCCACTTTGGCAATGGCGGGTATCAATTCTTGCGGGTCAATGGGTTTTAATAAATAATCAATCGCCGAATATTTGAAGGCTTGAACAGCATAACGGTCGTATGCTGTTGTAAAAATGAGTTGAAAAGTGATGTTACCGATTTCATCCAATAACTGAAAACCATTGAGCACGGGCATTTCAATATCTAAAAAAACGACATCGGGCTTTAGCGTGCGGATAAGGTTGACCCCCTCAGTACTTTTGGTTGTGGAAGCGATTATTTCAGTATGAGGGCAGTGCTTTCTCAATAGCATCTCTACAACCGCGACGCAATCAGGCTCATCATCAATTATGATTGCGCGCAAGGGTTTGTTTTTCATTTTAATGGTTTTATAAATTTAACAAGGAATTCGTAAGGTGACTTTTGTCCCTAATGAGTTACCGTTTTTATCTTCTAAATCAGTAATTTGGATACTGGTATCGGTGTTGTAAAGCGTATTCACTAAAGCCAACCTTTCAGAGGTTATTTGCATACCAAATGATTTTTTATCGGTAGCAGATTTAGATTTTAAAGCAATAGCGGCTTTCCGACCGATACCGTTATCCATAATTTCAACTTCCAATTGATTTTCAGTGGGATGACTCAGATGAATATCAATTCGTCCTCCTTCTTCGCGGTGCATGAGACCATGCCAAATGGCATTTTCGACATAAGGCTGAATCATGAGCGGCGGAAGGCGGGTAAAACGCTTATCTACTGAGGGGTCAACGGTGAGTGAATAGCTGATTTTATCCTTAAAACGCAGCGTTTCCAACTCAATATACAGGGAAAGTGCCGCTAATTCGTTTTCTAAAGTTACTTTTTCACTTCTTGAATTTTCTAAAACCAAGCGCATAAGCCGCGAAAATTTTGTCAAATAAGTGGAGGCTTGCACGGAGTCGTTTTCAAGTACATAGCGGTTAATAGAATTGAGGACATTGAACATAAAATGAGGATTCATCTGCGAGCGCAAAAGTTTCATTTCCATTTCTTGAAAAGCCTCTTTGTTCTTTTGTTCCATTTGCATTTTTTCAACTTCCGCGCGGGCAATTTCAGCTTTTTGTCGTTGCCGAAATATCTGCCACAATGCTGCACCAAATGCCATAATTACACTTAAAATACCACCTAAAACCCACAATTTAGCTCTGGCTTCATTTACCGCATTTTTCTGTAAAAGCTGATCGCGGGTGGCCACATCGAGCAGAGCTTTTTGAGCCAATTTCTCTTGTTTTTCAATATCAAAAGCGGCTTCTGTCCGAGCCAATTGGGCTTCTTGTAGGGCTTTGGCTTGTTTTAATATTTCAATATTCTTCACGTTTTTTTCCGTTAAAAGGCGTTGATTGATAAGGTCGAGGGTCTGGCGTTCGAGTTGCAAATCGCGGACTTTTTTATCTTGACTCAGAAGGAGGATTTCTTTATTCTTTTTTTCAGAATCAAATTTGGTCTGTAACTCAAGTAATTCCGTTTGTCGGCGATTATAGAACGTACTATCTTGCAGTACTTTAATACGTTTTTGATAATCTAATGCCAAGGCAAAATCTCCTTTTTTTGATAAAACAGTTACTAATTCATCGTACATTTCACTTAATCCTGCGGTGGAATTCAAAACTTTGAGCGAATCAAGTCCTCTCATTATATACTTTTTTGCATTATCAAGATCGCCTTTATAATGATACGTTGAACCGATATTTGAATACGTTTGGGCAATTAATACTCGTTCAGTTATCAGTGGGTTGGTGCTGTATTTTTCTCTATCAAATGGCGTTGCTTGATATTCTTCGATGGCTTTATTATACGTGGCGATGGCTTCATCATAGTGTTTGGCTTTAGACTGAACAATGGCGAGATTATTGAGTGGTCGCCCTGATTTACGCCCAATTTCAGCACAAATATCAACTGCTTTTTGATAATAAAGACCTGCTTTATCGTATTCATTTTTCCAAAAATAAACATTACCCACGGCGGTACAGCATATTTCTAATAAACCTTTATCCCCAAATTTTTCAAACAGTTGATAAGCCTCAAGTGCATAGGCTTCTGCTTGGTCGTATTGTTTTTGATTGGTCATCAATACAGCCATTCGTTCCAGAGTAGATGCTTTTATATCTATATTTTTCTCAGCTTGGGCGGGCGTTAATTTTTCATTGTATATTTTCAATACTTTAAAATGACGTTCTGTGGCTTCTTCATATTGGCGTTTACCTTGTATAAGGCGCGCTTGTAGGCTCAAAGTGCGTGCTTGGCGTTCGGGGAAATTGTATAGCTCAAAAGTGTTTGCGGCTTGGTCGTATAAAGCAATTGCAGAGTCTGGTTGACCCATGAACTGATTAATTTGCCCCAATTGATATTGTGCTTCGCCAATACTCCAACCATGCCCCTGTGCGTAAGCCGTTAAAAGTATTTTTGAAATACGCATTTGAGC